>JBIPND010000433.1:0-3797 GCA_044374015.1 Luteolibacter sp.
TCTTCGCCGCCGGCGACGTCCGCCGCGGCCAGTCGCTCGTCGTCTGGGCCATCAACGAAGGCCGCGGCGCCGCCCGCGAGTGCGACCGCTTCCTGATGGGCATCACCAACCTGCCGTAAGCAACGGCCTCTCTCCAACGCCTTCGCCGCAACACTTCGGGAACTCTGGATGCAGGGTCTTCCTCGACCAGCATTGCAGAATTCCCAGTCGAACCAAGAGCCACACTGGCGAGTTTCCAGCTCCACTCGCTTCGCCCCTCGGAAATTCTCACTGGGGTTCTTCGGGCACAGCCACGATCAGCGGTGGTTCGCCAAGTCGCTCAAAGGATCTATATCACCAAGCCAAACCATAAAATCGATCCTACCAAAGGACGCGGCCTCCGCCGTGGTGGTGGGGTCGGTCGGGCAACCGGGAACCGGCGACCCACGAGCGGCGTGGACACTTTGGAAGCCGCATGAACCTAAAAGGGAATTTAGGAACCACGAATCTTACGAATCTCACGAATCTTTAATTCCTGATGACTTTGATTCACCTCATCTGAAGAGTGCGTTCAATGACGACCATAACCCTCTCATTTTCCGTGTACTCTACTGTGTTTTGACTCAGGATTGGTAAGAAGTTCGTCCATGTCCGCTTCGCTTCCATTGTGGTGCATCATCTTCCTCTTTAGCACCAGAACCCGCGCTGCGCTGGAGTGTGGAATGGCGGGAAACTTCAAGAGAATGAAAACGCCAAGTCGCCAAGTTCGCCAAGGAGATCGGAATGACGCTGAAGGGCCTCTTTTCTTTACTTGGCTTACTTGGCGTCTTGGCGTTTAAAATTCTTGTTCCTCGGGAGGCTGAAAGCTCGCGGGTGCGGATTTGACGACCGAGGTACGCCAGTGGATGGGTGGGCGGTGACCACCGCCATCGGGCACCAACGATGTTCCTGGTTAGACGTTAGTCGTTGCATCGTGAAGCCACGGCGCATCACTGCGGCTCCGGCGCTTTGGCGGGATCGGAAAGTTTGGCGGGAACCGTGCTGGCGGCGAGTTTTCGGGCCGTGGCGTCCGGACCTTTGACGCTCGGTCGGATGACTGTCCGGATGAATCCCGCGGCGGCCTGATCGGCAAGGGATAGGCCGAGGCGTTTGACGGTGGGGCGGTCCGGATTCTCGATGTTCCGGAGCTCCCAGGCCCCCTTGCCGGAAAACGTGACTTCCAGATGGAGCGCCGCGCCATCTGCTTCGATGATGAGGAACTCGCTGCGGTGATCGTTTTCAGCGAGCAGATACCAGTCGCCGAGTCCCGTCCAGGCGGTCGCGAAGGACGCGGGTTGTCCGAAAGCGAAAACATCCACGATGGTTAGTTCGCCATCGCCGCTGCGCTGATAGGTCCAGGTGCGTTCGAGTTTTTTCAGTCCGGCGGAGGGGTAGGCGGACGCGATGTCCATGTAGGCGAGCATGTCATAGAGTAGGATGGACTCGGAGATCCCGCCGGCCGAGGTTTCCGGAAACGGTCGGCCATCGAGCCGCCAGTCCAGCAGTTCCAGCAGCTGCGAGCTGGGTCGCGTGTTGAGCGAGCTATCGGCGAAGGCTGGGAAAATTCCTCCGGTGATCTCCAGCTGCCGGGCCGCATCGACGATTTTCCGGACCTGCGGGCGCTGATAGAGATCCAGTTTGCCGCCGGTCTGCGTGCGCAGGTTTTCCGCGAGCAGCGCGAAATGGCCGAATCCATAGCCCCAATAGCCGAGGCCCTCGCTGCAATAGCCGTCCGCGCCGAATCCGGATAGAAAGAGATCCATGTTGCGGGACGCCCAATCGATGGCCTTGGCGCGCGTCTCCGGCGAGGTCTCGGTGGCGAGAATGGCACCCACGGCCCCCGCGGTGCACACCGCATTCCAGTTGTGGTTGGCCCGCGCCCAGAAATGCCCGGCGAGCACTTCCGCGGGGGCGGTGCCGTCGATGGTGGCCAACACCGGACCGGTTAGGCGGCGGGTCACGTTTGCGCGGATGAGTTCGGAAATTTCCGCTGAAAGCCGGTCGGCCAGCAGCCAGCGTGCGAGCGCGATCTGATAGCCATTCATCGCGACTCCGAGATCGGCGTGTGGAGCGCCGCCTTTGAAAACGCGGGCGCCGGGATCGTGGGCCGGCAGGACCCAGGACGGGTCCGCGCAGAGGCTTTTCACGGTTTCCTCGATGGCCGGCACGAAGCGGCCGGAGCCTGCGAGGCACTCGCCCATGACCAGCCGCGTGAGGCGTCCCCAGCGGCGGAGGTTGATGGTCTGATAGCGGGTGCGGTCGCCGTTTTTGGTGAAATCGAGGTAACGTTCCGCATCGAAGGGCGGCATCGGGGACTTGAGTGAACTCTCGGCGTTTTGAAGGATTTTTTTCGCCTCCGGAGCATTCGCATAGGGTGCCCACCACGCGCGGTCCGCCGCCGGCCGGCCGATGCCGGTGGTCCCCGCGGGAAGGTCTTTTGCGGGATCCGCCGCCAGGGAGAACCCGGCCGCTATCAGGCCCGCGATTCCAAACATCAAGGTCCGGGTGATCATCAGTCACCCTTACGCCGTGAGCAGCCGCCGGCCTTTCAGCCGGCTCCCATCCAATGAGGTTGCTGAATCTTACCCGCCCCAGCTAACCATCGCTGCCGTGAAGAGTCGGCGAGACGCCAACGCGCCTTGAAGCCCGGGATTGACGCGCCCGATCCCGCAGGCAAGCTGCGCGGACCATGATAGCGAGACTGCGGGGCAAAGTGATTGAGGCGTATCCGAACCGGTTGGTGGTGGATGTGCACGGGGTGGGTTACGAGGTGCTCATTCCGCTTTCCACCTTTGATCGGTTGCACGCGGCGGAGGGGCTGGATGTGGACTTGCGGACCCACCTTCACATCCGGGAAACGGCGCACACGCTGTATGGATTCGCGAGCGAGGAGGAACGCGACGTTTTCCTGATGCTCATCGATCGCGTCAGCGGGATCGGTCCGGCGATCGCGATGGCGGTGCTGAGCGGGCTGCCGGTTTCGCGATTTAAAACCGCGGTGGTCGCCGGGGATGTGGCGGAACTTTCGCGGATCAAGGGGCTGGGGAAAAAGACCGCCGAGCGGATTGTATTAGAACTCAAGGACAAGGTCGGCGTGACCGATACCTGGCAGGACGCGGCCGCCGGGCAGGTCAGCGCGTTTGCGGCGGACGCGGAACTGGCATTGATCGCACTGGGCTACAAACAGGTGGACGCGCGCAAGGCGGTGCGCAAGGTGCTCGACGCGGACGCCGCGGCCCCGACCGAAGCGCTGGTGCGCGGGGCGTTGCGGGCGCTGCAAGGGTGACGCGCGTGGGAATCCCGGGCAAGGTCACTCTATTGGTGAAGGACGGGATCAAACTGCTGGATTGTGCGGAAAAGGATTTTTAGCCGGTTCTGGTGAGGAGTCCAAGAGCGCGCGGCCCTATAAGAACCACCACACTCTTGCGGAGGTGCGGATGGGACGCCATTGGCTAGAGCTTTGCGCTTTTCAACGGCCCCGCAGGCGCAGGGAAAAATTTTCGGCAATGCGCTTGCCATTCGGCGTTCAATCCACAATGGATGCCGCCCGCCGTGACCCAAGAACCGATCCCTCCCCGCCTCAGCCCGCTGGCCACCTTGATTTTCAGTTCGCGTTGGTTACAATTGCCACTCTATCTGGGGCTGATCGTCGCACAGGGGGTTTACGTGGTGCTTTTTCTCAAAGAGCTGTGGCACCTGATCTCGGAGGCCACCAGTCTCACCGAGCAGCAGATGATGTTGATCGTGCTCGGCCTCATCGACGTGGTGATGATTTCCAA
>JBIPND010000434.1:0-3792 GCA_044374015.1 Luteolibacter sp.
GACGGTTTCGTTGGTGCCGGGATCGATGAGGATGAAGGAGCCGGTGATGCGGTTGCGGCGGTAGGAGTCGTGGATGAGCGGGACGGCGGTGCGCAGGGTGATGCGGCCGATGTCGTTCATGGAGAAACCGGTGACGCCTTCGATTTTGTGGAGGGTGTTGATATCGACGTGATATTTCACTTCCTGAATGATGGCTTTGGTTTCCTGAGTGGTGTGGCGGATGACGAGCTTGGCCTTGGGCGGCATCGGCTTGTTGGAGAACCAGCAGATCATCGCTTCGATGTCCTGGGAGACTTGGGGCGGGTTGTTGGTTTTGACCAGGGTGTCGCCGCGGGAGATATCAATCTCCTCGGTGAGGGTGATGCAGACGGACTGCGGGGCGAAGGCTTCTTCCTGTTCGCCGTCGGGGCTGTGGATGGCTTTGACCCGGGTTTTGAAACCGGAGGGAAGCACGGTGACCTCGTCGCCGGGTTTGAAAACGCCGCCGGCGACGCGGCCCGCATAGCCGCGGAAGTCATGCCACTCGTCGCTCATCGGGCGGATGACCCACTGCACGGGGAAGCGGGCATCGACGTGGTTTTCCTCGCCGCCGACGTAAACGTGCTCGAGGTGATAGAGGAAAGTAGGGCCCTGATACCAAGGCATGTGTTCGGATTTATCGACCACGTTGTCGCCGTTGAGGGCGGAGATCGGGATATCGGTGATCTCGACGATGTTGTCGAGGCGCGAGGCGAAGTCGCGGAAATCGCTGATGATCTTGTTATAGACCTCTTCGGAGTAATCGACGAGGTCCATCTTGTTGACGGCGACGACCAGGTGCTGGATGCGCAGCAGGTTGGCGATGAAACTGTGGCGTTTGGTTTGTTCGATCACGCCTTTGCGGGCGTCGATGAGGATGATGGCGAGGTTGGCGGTGGAGGCGCCGGTCACCATGTTGCGGGTGTATTGGGTGTGGCCGGGAGTGTCGGCGATGATGAATTTGCGCTTCGGCGTGGCGAAGTAGCGGTAGGCGACGTCGATGGTGATGCCTTGTTCGCGCTCGGCCTTGAGGCCGTCGGTTAGGAGGGCGAGGTTGACGTTTTCATCACCGCGGCGGCGGGAGGATTCCTCCATGGCTTCGAGTTGGTCTTCGAAGATGGATTTGGAATCATACAGCAGGCGGCCGATGAGGGTGGATTTGCCGTCGTCGACGGAGCCGGCTGTTGTAAATCTAAGTAGGTCCATTTTTTAAGAGTCTGAAGGTCTAAAAGTCTAAAGGTCGAAGAGAGGATGGGGAATCAGTGATTTGAACCGAGCTGTTTGGCGGCCTGCCACTGGGGTTCGAGACCGAGTTGCGCGATGTGTTTGAGGAGTATTTCTTGATCGATCTCATCCATTGATTCGGCGAGCATGGCAGCGATATCGCGGAGGTGTTTTTCAGAGTGACCTTCACGGTAAAACTCCAGTTTGCGGATGATAACGTATTCGGGGGGAGCGAATGAAATTTTCTGATTGTCGATCTCCAGGATCCGGGCGGCAGCCATGCCCCAAAGCTGAATCGTGTCGGCCCCCACCAAATAGATGTCCGCCTTCAACATGCTATGCTGGCTGATGATATTAAAATGGCCACGGCTGCCCCGGAGAATCTCGGTTTCGATTATTTCGACGGGAGGTAGATAGAAATCGGCCTCCGGGTATGCTTCGATCAGTTTGTTGATGTCGCTGGGTTTGATATCGAGAACCACATCGACGTCGTTGGTGAGCCGTGGTTCGCCATAGACCATGGATGCTACTGAACCCGTGATGATGTAGCGGATCCCATGCTCGTTGAGCGGTCGGATGAAGGTGTCGATCAACTCAATCATGGAGTAGGAAGAATCTGCGGTTGAGTTCCCGCATCAGTTTGAGTTCCGGCCAGTCAGGGTGTGACCGCTTCAACGCCGCAAACTTCACCTTGCGGGCGGTTGCATAGAGCATGGATGCGATATGCAGTTTTTGAGTCGGAGTTGGTTTGGGAGTGGTCACTTGTGTTAGTGAAGGGCTGGGGAACTGGAGTTCTAAATGTCGTAGAGTCAATTTTGACTTTCAGACTTTTGACTTTAGGACCTTTAACAAGCTATTCTTGATCTCCGATTAAAAGTACCCTTCTTTTTTGCGGTCTTCCATGGCGGTTTCGGAGCGTTTGTCATCGGAGCGGGTGCCGCGCTCGGTTTGGCGGGCGGCGGCGACTTCGGCGATGACTTCGTCGAGGTTGGAGGCGGTGGATTCGACGGCGCCGGTGCAGGTGGCATCACCGATGGTGCGGAAGCGGATGACCTGGCGGATGACGGGTTCGTGGTCCTGGGGTTTGAGGAACTCGGTGACGCCGAGCAGCGAGCCGTTGCGCTCGAAGACGTCGCGCTCGTGGGCGAAGTAGATCGAGGGGAGCGGGATTTTTTCGCGTTTGATATACATCCAGATGTCCATCTCGGTGAAATTCGACAGCGGAAAAATCCGGAAGTGTTCGCCGGGATTTTTGCGGCCGTTGAAGAGGTTCCAAAGTTCCGGGCGCTGGTTTTTCGGGTCCCACTGGCCGAAATCGTCGCGGTGGGAGAAGAAGCGTTCTTTGGCGCGGGCTTTTTCCTCATCGCGGCGGCCACCGCCGAGGCAGGCGTCGTATTGGTTGGCCTCGATGGTGTCGAGCAGGGTGATGGTCTGCAGTTTGTTGCGCGAGGCGTTGGGGCCTTTTTCTTCGACCACGCGACCGGTATCGATGGAATTCTGGACGGATCCGACGACGAGGGTGGCGCGGATGAGTTCAACGAATTCATCGCGGTAGGTCATGGTTTCGTGGAAGTTGTGGCCGGTGTCGATGTGGACGAGTGGGAAGGGCATGCGTGCGGGCCAGAAGGCCTTGCGAGCGAGCCAGGCCATGACGATCGAGTCTTTGCCACCGGAGAAGAGCAGGGCCGGGTTCTCGAACTGAGCGGCGGTCTCGCGAAGGATGAAGATGGCTTCGGCTTCGAGTTGGTCGAGATGGCTGAGATGGTAGTTGGGCATGGTGGGGTGGATGCGGGAAGGCTGGGATTGAAAAGCTGAAGGGTTCGAGCCGAAAAAGGCGTGGTCGTGGGCGGTGACGGAGGTGGAATATGGGGCGGGAGAGGAAGCGTCAAGATTTAATTACTATCTTGGGTGGAATGGTAATGATTTATGGAGTGCGGTGGCAGAGTGCAACGGCGACACCGCTTTGGATTCTTCTGCGACGACGAGGTGCCGGGGTTGATGAAACATCCAAAGCGGTGTGGCGCTTCGCTTCCCACCGCAGTCCATGGGCGTGAATGTGTGGAGTGCGGTGGCAGAGCGCAGCGGCGACACCGCTTTGGATTCTTCTGCGAAGCCCAAGGTGGCCGGGGTTGCTTAATCATCCAAAGCGGTGTGGCGCTATCGCTTCCCACCGCAGTCCAAGGGGGGGGCGGGTGAGTTAGAGCGGGCTGTGGGGGAGGATTTTTTCGCGGATCGCTTCGAGTAGTTCGAAGGCGGAGTCCTCGATGGTGGTGGTTTCGCTGTCGAGCAGTAGATCGGGGCTGTGGGGGGGCTCGAAGGAACCGTCTTTGCCGGTGAAATGGGCGATCTCGCCGCGGGCGGCCTTGGCGTAGAGGCCTTTGACGTCGCGTTTCTCGCAGGCTTCGTAGCTGGCGTTGACGTAAACTTCGAAGAGGTCGGCCCCGAGAATGCCGCGGGCGAGATCCCGCAATTCGCCGCGCGGGGTGATCGCGGAGACGAAGGTGATGATGCCTTGGGAGACGAAGACTTTGGCGGTTTCGGCGATGCGGC
>JBIPND010000435.1:0-3789 GCA_044374015.1 Luteolibacter sp.
CGACCGCGAATCTAACTCCCTTGGCGACCGTCAGCGGGGCCAGCCGCTTGCCGGTGTAGCAGGCGCTGTAAACCACCAGTTCGGGACCGATGGCTGCCACCGCCCGCGCGATTTGTTCGTTGGTGACTTCATGGCCAGAAGAGACAAGTCCCTCGGAGGTATCGAAATACTCCAACACCAAGTGCAGGCGCTGCGGATTTTTGATGTCGGAATTTTTCGTGATCCCGCTGATCGAGGGAACTTCTATCAGAGGCACATCCTCCGCCAGCGCTTCGTGGATTGACGCGTGCTCGGCATCGTAGTGGTAGCCCAGTTTCGCCGCCCCCTCCGTGACCGCGAAGATGGTTCCGGTCCGCTTGGCGGAGGGTCCGCGCGGACGTTTCGTGCCTTTGAGATAACGCACCACCGTGAGGGGGCGGTCCCCGTGCTTGAGGCGCTCCTCCTTGGTGGCCAGGGCGATGAGTTGTTCCCACGGGAAAACCCGCGCGGCCCAGCCGATGGACTCGTTTTCCCATGGCAATTCCACCTGCACCACGCCGCTGTCGGCGACGGCGCGGATGAAGGCGTCCACCGCTGCCGGTTCGGCCTGCCCGGTGAGGGCGAGTTCGTGCAAGGCGTCGTGTCCGCGCTTGCGCCATGAGTCCGCTTCCGTGTTGGCGTCCAACTGCCGCCCGCGGTCGGAGGAGAGCAAGCGGGTCCACGCCAGCGCCTTTGGATAGAGCACGTTGTCGAGGGTCTTCGCGGTCAGGATCGCCCCGCCGGGCCCGCGAAAGATGATTTCATACTCTTTCCCATCCGACATCCCATGGTGGCCGGTGGATTTGCGGGTCACGCGGCGGCCGGCCGGGATCGGGTTTGTTAGAATGTTTCGGAGGGCCATGGTGTGGGATGGTTAGTATTCCCTGGCAGCGAGGAACTTCCCCCATCCGCCTTGGGCGAAATCCAGTTTGCGGTACAGAGGCGAGAGCTTGCCCATCGGCAGATAGATCGAGATGCCTTGGGAACTTTTCACATCCTGATGCGGGGCGCTGTTGGCGAAAACGCAGGCAGCGACCGCCTCCTGGGCCTCCTGGCAGAGGAGCGCGCCGGTGGGCAGCAGCGCGGCGAGTTTCTGGCAGAAATCACCCAGGTCCACATAGTCCGCCGTGTCATAGCGCTGGGCTTTCCTGCTGGCGCGATCCACCGCGCTGATGACCGCATCGTCCTCGTAGGCGAAACCTTTGGTTAGGAAAACCCCGAGGTCGTCCGCCGCCTCCCTCACCCGGCCTAGCAGCGCCAACTCGAACGCCGACTGCGTCACCACCTCGGTGGTCGGATAGGATTTCACGAATTCGGTCACGATTGTTCTGCACAGTGACCGCCCGTCCATGGCGGAGTCCGCCTTCAGCACTTTCAAAATGCGGTCGTAGGGCCAGCCCTGGCCGGGTTCCAACTCCTGCGAGCCGCAAAAAAACACGCCCGCGTCCTGCACCTGCACGCCGACCTCGATCATGCTCATCAGGCAGGCGTCCATGCCGATGATGTCGAATTTCCGTCCCCACTTCGCGGTGACTTCCATGAAGACGTTTTTCATTTCCACGCTGTCCAGAAAATCCTGGGCCTCGTCATCGAAGGCGATGGCGCGCCGCTGCGCGTCGGTTCCCACGAACTGGAAAGCGGTCATGAAAAACGATCCCCGGTCGCGGCTGCGGGCGGACCCGCGGTTCACCGACCACTGTCGCGGCAGCCGGAGGGCGTCGCCCGCCGGAGCCGCTCCGGCGACGGGAGGGTTCAGCCCGCGTCGGCGGGCTTCGGCATAAATATCGCGGTCGTCCCAACCGGAGCCGTGGTTCCAGAGCACGGCCATGGTGCGCTTCGCCGGATAGGTGGTTAGACCCCATTCGAGAAAGTCCTTCAAAACCGCGGGATCACCGGTGTTGGTCTCGCCGAGCTTCGTGACGACATCCTCCTCCAGCAGGGTGCCGTGGCGCAGCCGGTAGCGGCAGGTCGGCGCGCCGGGGGTGGCGGTGTCCCGCTGGGCGATGAAATGCAGGTGATTGGTGGAGCCGACCTTTTTCATTTCAAACAGGTCGGCCCGGCCGAAGTTGTCCAGGTCGTTGTCCCCGGCGATGTAAACGAGGATGGTCCAATCCGCCTTCGCCGCAGCAGGGACGGTGGTCTTCTTCTTTTTCGTGGCGGTTTTTTTGGCAGGGGCCTTTTTCGCGGAGGCTTTTTTGGCGGTTTTCTTTGCGGGCATGGGAGTGTTAGGATTCCGGTGAGGCCGGGTTAAATCGCCTCTTCCACCAGTTTCGCTTCCGCATCGCGGCGGCGGCGCAGGCCGAGGGTGTCGGGCCAGAGGCGTTTCATGGAAAGGATGCTGGCGGCGATGCTGCGGAGTTTCGTTTCCATCGGCAGGGTGGTGGAAGCAACGGCGTCGCGCACTTCGCGCATTTCCCGGCGGCGGTCGCCCTGCATGGCGGCACCGCGATTGAAGACCAGCGAGACCAGCGCACCCTGCACGTCCGGGTGGAGGGTGGTCATGCGGGGGAGTGCCTTGCCGGTCATTTGCTTGAACTTGGGCAGCGTCGCCTTGACGAACACCGCGTCGGCAGCGGCTTCCTTGATCCGGATGTCGGCAAACTGCGCGGCGAGGTTTTTCGCAGCGGTGCCGGTTTTACCGATAGATTTTGTTAGGCGGTTGATCTGCTCGCTGGTGAGGTGGTTTTCCCAGTCGCTCCTGAACTCGTCGGCGGAGACAAAACCGAGGTCATAGCCGCGCCCGAGCGAGATGCCGGAAGAAACGCCCGGCCACTTCGACGGCTGATCCATGCCTTCGAACCGGATGATCATCTGCAAGGCCTTTTCGCTCACGATGACGTCCGAATTCGACGGGGCGGTGAGTACCGGATCGGTGACTGCGACGGCCTCCGCGGTGAGCAGGCCGGAGTTGATGAAACCGTCGAGTTCGCGGCCGTGGAGAATGGTTTTCACCTGCCACCACAGTGGTTTGTTAGAGCTGCCGGTTTTCCGCACCAGGTGTCCCACCGGCAGGGAGGCAAGCACGGTGGCGGCGGTGAGCACGGCGGGCTCCGTGCGCAGATTCGTTCCATCCTGCTTCACGCGATACAACTCCCCGGTGATGGCCGCCGCGTCTTTTCCGCCACGGCGGCCGCGCGTCACCTCCGGAGCTGGGACGGCTTCGAGAAACTCGCGCGCCACCACGCCTGTTAGTTCGATTTCCGCGTCAAGGGCTTTCACGGTGATTCCACCGTCGCTCGCCCCGGTGTCGTCCGCGCTAACAATCTGGCCGAATTCCAACACCGCCTCGCCCTCAGCGGTGGAAATGACTAACGGATCGGCATTCACCCGGAAATACCCCGGGGTGGCGGGCGCGAAAGAGCGGGTCTTGGCCGTGCGGGGCACGGCGGATTCGATGATCTCGAGCGTCATTTTTTTCCCGGTGTTCTGCGCCTTGAGGAGCTTTGCAAAAAGCTCGTCGAAGGCCGCGCGGCTCTCGCCGACAAAGTCCACGGCTTTGCTCCGGCCCGGCAGCAAGCAGCCCTCGGTATCGCGGGCGGTGTTGCCGGGGTGGATGCGGATGCCGGAGAAATTCGGCACGTCGAGCAGCAGCGGCAGATCGCGCCGGTATTTCGGCGAGTGGGTGATGAGCAGCTCGTAGGTGCCGGCCGGGATCGCGGTGATGCCGGGGATTTTCTCCGGGCGCACTTTGTCTTCGAGGATATAGCACTCGAATTTCCCGTTGAGGCTCAACTCGCCGATGGTGCTGGTATCGGTGAAGGTGTTGCGTGT
>JBIPND010000436.1:0-3787 GCA_044374015.1 Luteolibacter sp.
GTGACGGCCGCGGCAACTGCGCTGCCTGACCTTGAGGCGCTTGTGGAAGAACTCGCGCGAGTGGACGCCGCCTGCGCGCGGGGTTATTTCCTGCCGGATGAGGAGGAGCTGGTGCGGCGGAAATACCATGACTATCTGGTGACGCGTTCGGCATTGTTAGAGGTGATGGAGGAGTTGGCGCGGCTGGCGGGGACGGGGGCGATCGAGTGGCGGCAGCGGCTGCCGGTATTTGCGACGGCGTTCGCGGCGGCGTGCACGTTGATGCGGGCGAACCGGTTTCTGGTGGATCTGGCGGCGGAGCGGCCGGTGGTGTGGAGCAAGCTGGACGAGCCGGACGAGCGGTCGGGAATTCCGCGAAAAACCTTCACCACCCTTTATAAAGCGGTGTCGCAGCCGGCGAATTTGAGGCGGTTTCTGATGGCGGCGGATTTTTATTTCGGCCACCGGGAGGAGATTCGCGGGCTTGGGGGTGATCCGGCGATGGCGGAGATCGTGGCGTTGTTGATGGCGGAGGAGCCGTTCATCGAGCGTCGGCGGCGGGCGGCGCTGAAGCGATTGTTCGCTTACCGCTGGTTTTCATTTTTGCGGCGGCATCGGTCGGCGTGGAAAAAAGTGATGTTTGGCATGTTCGAGGTCTCGGGGCGGGCGATCGCGGATTTGCGGCAGCCGGGGATGAAACCGGCGGGCACGGCCAAACGGATTTCCGGAGAAATGCGGGCGGCGGTTCTGAAGAAGGCGCGGCGCGGGGATGTGTTCGTGACGCGGCACGACGATGCGCTGAGCAATTGGTTCCTCCCGGGATTCTGGCCGCACGCCGCACTTTATCTGGGGACGCCGGAGGATTTGCGGGCGGCGGGGCTTCAAACGCCCGCCGGAGTGGTGGCGGACGGGTGGTTTCTGGAAGCGAAAAAGGACGGGGTGCGGGTGCGGCCGGCGGGGGAGACGTTGCAGGTGGACGCGTTTGTCATCATGCGGCCGCCGCTGGACGATGCGCAGCTGGGGGAGGCGATTGCGCGGGCGATGGGGCATGTGGGGAAACCCTACGATTTCCTGTTTGATTTCCGGACGGCGGACCGGCTCGCGTGCACGGAGGTGATTTACCGGGGATTTCACGGGATTGGGCCGATCCGGTTTCATCTGGAAGAGGTGGGTGGCAGGCTGTGTTTGCCGGCGGAGGAGTTTTTGAATCAAGCGATGGATTGTGGTTTCCGGGTGGTGGCGACCGGCGGCTTGCGGGGTGATCGATTGCTTCACCAAACCGATGCGGAGGTGGCCTTTCATGGAAGCCGGCAGCCGGTGTAACCTTCTGGAATCCAGTGGATTCGTGGCGCTTGTGAAATTTTTCACAAATAGAACTTGCGGAGCTTGCGCGCGATCCATTAAAGACCCCGCGCCCTGCGTCAGTGGGTTTCTTGCATGCGTTTTCTCCTCACTACATCGATTATCTGGCTTTTGGGAATGGTTTCCGGGTTCGCCGCTGAGTCGGGTCACGACCATCTTCCCGCGTATGCCGAAGAAATTTTCCAGATTGGGCCGTTTGTGGTTACCAACTCGATGTTGATGGTGTGGATCGTGGCGGCGTTCATCATCGGGGTGGCGCAGCTTTCGACGCGGAATCTGAAATTGGTGCCCAGTGGGTTGCAAAACTTCGTCGAGTGGATGGTGGAGAGCCTTTATGACTTTCTGGAAAATATCCTCGGCAAGCACTTGGTGAAACGGACGTTTTGGTTTTTTGCGACGATTTTCGTCCTGATTCTTTTCACCAACTGGTTTGGCCTGATCCCCGGTGTCGGCACTTTCGGCTGGCAGCTTTCGGGTCCCGGAGTGGATCCGCAGGACACCTTCCGGCCGTGGCTGCGCGGCGGAAACGCCGACCTCAACATGACGGCTGCAATGGCATTCACCTTCGCCGTGCTCTGGTTCTACTGGGCGATCACCGAGAACGGGATGAAGGGCTTCCTCGCCCACATCTTCGCTCCGAAAGGCGCATTTAAAGGAATCATGGCGGTCTTGATGCTCTTCGTTTTCGCCTTCGTCGGGATCCTGGAAGTTGTGTCCATTCTGTTCCGCCCGGTTGCGCTTTCCTTCCGGCTTTACGGCAACATTTTCGCCGGTGAGAACATTTTGGAAAACATGATGTTGCTCGTCGGCGACAAGACCTACCTCGCGTGGCTGCCACCGCTGCCCTTCTATTTCCTCGAACTGCTGGTGGGCTTGGTGCAGGCGCTGGTCTTCATGCTTCTGACCTCCGTTTTCCTCAAGCTGATCTGCGATCATGGTGACGAACACCACGACGAAGAAAAAGAACACGGTCACTGAAATTTCAAAACTTTTCCAGTCTGACCATGGCAACGACCGTGGGGGCTGGCAAACACCAACCAAACCAACACACCAACATGTCACTCGAAATCCTCGCGCAAACTGTCAACACCTTCAACACCTGGCACTTCGCTGTCGCCGCCGCCGCACTTGGCGCCGCCATCGGTATCGGCCTGCTCGGCTCCAAGGCTGCTGAAGCCACCGGCCGCAACCCGGGTGCCGCAGGTAACATCCTGACCCTGTCGATCATTCTTGCCGCCCTGATCGAAGGTATCGTGTTCTTCGCGATCTTCCTCGCCAAGTAAGTCGTTTTCCCGCGGAGGTTTGGCGAAATCCAAACCTCCGCGATTTCCCTTTTCCGCCTCCACGTTTTCACTCGCATTTCCACCCCGCTTTTACCCCGATGATCTCGATCTTCGAAATTCTTGCCGCCACCCCCGCCGTCGCTTCTGAAGGCGTGGTGGGTGAAATCATGAAAACGTTCAAAGTGCATTGGCCGCTGTTCATTTCGCAGTGTGTCAGTTTCCTGATCGTGGCTTTCCTGCTCAAGAAATTCGCCTTCGGGCCGATTCAGGCGATGCTGGAGCAACGCCGGTCGCGTATCGCGGATGGCGAATCGAAGCTCAAGCTGATCGCGCAACAACTCGCCGAGTCCGAGCAAACGACCGCCGCCGCCATCGCCAAGGCGAATGACGAAGCCGTCCGCATGATCAACGAAGCCAAGGCCGGAGCCGCCTCCTTCACCGAGCAAAAAGCCCAGGAGGCCATCGCCCAGGCGCAACTCATCCTTGCCAAAGCCGAAGCCGCCGCCCGGGCCGACCGCGACCGCCTCGCCACCGAGCTCAAGCGCGAATTCGGCCGCCTCGTCGCTTCCACCACCTCTCAAGTCACCGGCAAGGTCCTCACTGCGGACGACCAAAAGCGCATCAACGAAGACGCGCTCGCCACCGTCGAAGGCTGATCCGAACTTTTCTCGTCCGCCACGTCACCATGAAGATTTCCAAAGTCGCAGCCGCCACCGCCCGCCGCCTGTTCGGGCTCTGCCAAACCGCCGGACGTTTTGATGAAACGAAGCTGCGCACGGTCATCACCCGCCTGGTCGATTCGAAACCGCGCGACTACCGCGCGATCCTCACGGCCCTCCAACGCCTGACCCGCCTCGAAATCGAGCGCCGCCAGGTGACCGTCGAAAGCGCCGTCGAACTCGACGAAGCCACCCGCCAGCGGGTGGTCGCCGGGCTCGCCCAACAATACGGCCCGGACCTCGTCGTCCAATACCAGATCACTCCCGCCCTTCTCGGCGGCCTCCGCATCCGCGTGGGCAATGATGTTTTCGATGGCTCTGTCAAAGGCCGCCTCGACCGTCTCGCCGCCGCATTCTAATTTTTTCATCTTGCTGAAAACCGAACACTGATCCCTAGCAACCTTTTCTTATGAGCAGCATCCTTCAGGAACTCGAACAACAAAT
>JBIPND010000437.1:0-3786 GCA_044374015.1 Luteolibacter sp.
GTGGAGCTGATCGGCTGCTCGCCGCCTTCGCCGGAATCCGACTTGCCGCCGATGCGGTTCATGGCGATGGCCAGGGTTTCGTGGGCCTCGGGGGAAAGCGCTCCGAGCGACATTGCGGCGGTGGTGAAACGGCGGCGGATGCTCTCCATCGGCTCCACCTCGTCGAGTGGGATCGGGCCGTCCGCACCGGGCACAAAATCGATCAGGTCTTTGATCGCTACGGGTTTGGTTTCCAATGAGACACGGACATATTCCTCGTAATCCTCGGGACGGCCGGATTTGACGTAGGTGTGGAAGTTTTTGATCACCTCGGTGGTGTAAACATGGCGCTCGCCGGCCTTGCGGTAGCGGTTGTAACCCGGATCGCCGAGGTCGAGGGATTCGCCTTCTGGAACGATCGTTTCAAATGCCGCGCGGTGGCGGATGATCGATTCTTCGGCGATTTCGAGGAAGCCGACGCCGCCAATTTTCGAGGGAACGCCGGTGAAGGCGAAATCGACGACTTCGTTGCCGACGCCGATGGCCTCGAAGGTTTGGGCGCCTTGGTAAGAGTTGAGGACCGAGATGCCCATTTTGGACATGATCTTGAGGATGCCTTTTTCGAGGGCCTTGCGGTAATGAGTCATCGCTTTCTTGGCGGTGAGGTCACCGAGTTTGTTCTTTCCCGCGTCCGCCGCGACCAGTTGGCGGACGGTGGCGTAGCCGAGGTAGGGGCAGATGGCGGTGGCCCCGAAGCCGAAGCAGCAGGCGATTTGATGGACATCGCGGGCCTCGCCGGTTTCCAGGACGATGGAGGCGCGCATCCGCATGCGGATGCGGGTGAGATGGTGGTGGACGGTGCCGATCGCGAGCAGCATCGGGATCGGAATCCGCTCGGCCGAAGTGGCGCGGTCCGAGAGAATCAGAACGTTGTTGTTTGCGCGCACGGCGGCTTCCGCTTCGGCACAAACTTCATCGAGGCGGGTTTTGAGGCCGGCGGCACCTGCGGCGGCGGGCCAGGTGCAATTGAGCGTGACGGAGGGAAACCCGTGCTCATCGAGGTGTTTGATTTTTTCAAGCTGGTGCTCGAAAAGGATGGCGCTGTCCAGACTGACGGTCATGCAGTGTGCCGGAGTTTCGTCCAGCAAGTTGCGCTCGACGCCCAGACCGGCCCCCAAAGACATCACCGCCCATTCGCGGATCGGGTCGATGGGGGGATTGGTGACCTGAGCAAACAGCTGCTTGAAGTAGGTGTATAAAAGGCGCGGCTGAGTCGAAAGGATGGCGAGCGGAATGTCGTCGCCCATCGAGAACACCGCCTCTTGGGCGCTCTTCATCATGGGCGGAAACACCATGTCCAGTTCTTCGATAGAAATACCGTGAGTAACTTGATGCTGTGAGAGTTCGAGCGCCGAGTAGTCGAGCTCCGGGACGTGCGCCACCGGCGAAACGAACTTGCGGAGTTCGAGGCGGTTTTCGTCGATCCAGCGGCGGTAGGGCTTCTGCTTGGCGAGCTCCTCTTTGATTTCGCGATCGTATTTGAATTCACCGGTGACGGTGTTGGCCGAGATCATTTGGCCCGGGCCGAGGCGGCCTTTGCGGATCACGGTGGCATCGTCGAAAATGACCGCGCCGGCTTCGGAGCCGATGTAGAGCACGCCATCTTCGGTGATTTTATAACGGGATGGACGCAGGCCGTTGCGGTCGAGAGAGGCGCAGAGTTTGGTGCCGTCCGTGAAAACCAGGCCGGCCGGGCCATCCCATGGCTCGGAGAACGAGCGGATGAACTGGTAAAACGCGCGGACTTCGTCCGAGACGTCTTCGTCATTGTGGTAGGCGGGCGGGACCAGCATGCACATGGCGTGTTCCGGCGAGCGCCCGGAGAGGATCAGCAGTTCCAAGGCGTGGTCGAGCGAGGCCGAGTCCGATTCGCCATGACGAATCAGATCTTTGACCAAACCGATGTCATCGCCCCAGACCGGCGAGGCGAAGAATTCTTCGCGGGAGGTCATCCAGTTGCGGTTGCCTTCGACGGTGTTGATTTCGCCGTTGTGGCACATCATCCGGAACGGCTGACCGAGTGGCCAGGCGGGGAAGGTGTTGGTGGAGAAGCGCTGGTGATAAAGGGCGATCGCGATTTCATAATCCGGATCGCTAAAATCCAAGTAGAACGCGCGCAACGCGGCGGGCATGGCGAGCGCCTTGTAGGAAATCAGGCGGCTCGAAAACGTCGGCATGTAGAAGCACTGGATCGGTTTGGTGCGATGCTCGATCTCGCGCCGACAAAGATAGAGTTTCCGCTCGAAATCCTCGGCATCCATCGCGGCGGGGCGGGACATCAGCAGATGTTCGATCTGCGGCCGGCTCGCGAGAGCAATTTTGCCAAGCGCCTCGGGGTCCACCGGCACTTCGCGCCAACCGATCATCGGGATTGCACGTTTTGCCAGCACTTCTGCGGTGATTTCGCGGATCTGCGTGATCGCAGCGGGATTTTCCGCCGGAAAAAAGAACACGCCGACCGCCAAATCCGCGTCATCTTCCACGACGTGTCCGAGTTTTTCCGCCGCCTTGCGGAAAAGCGGGCGGGGGATCTGGGTCAGGACTCCGGAGCCGTCGCCGGATTTCATGTCGGCATCCACCGCGCCGCGGTGGGTCATGCAGCAGACCGAAGTGAGCGCGTAATCGAGAATTTGATGGCTGCGTTTGCCTTTCAAATGGGCGATGGCACCCATGCCGCAGTTGTCGTGTTCTTGGGAAAGCCGGTGCAAGGATCCGGGGACGAGCGGGGTGCTTGAGTGGTAAAACGGGTTCATCAGAATTCGGAAATTAATGCCCCGGCGGAGTCGCCGGGGCGGCCCGGAATAAACGGCAGGTCAGGAAGGCTGCCAAGCAGGAATTGTGCCTGAGATCGAGCCGGCACAGCCTGTCAGCCGATCTCGGACGCGTCCTCTGGCGGGAGCAATCCGCGATCGACCAGAAACCGATCCATCGCGCCCAACGTCAGTTCGAAGTGCTTGTGACTGACGTTGAAATTGAAAAAACTGTGATCCGCTTTTTCGAAGTCGATCAGCTCGCAATTGTTGCCGCGCCAGCGCATCCGGCGGCGGAATTTTTCGACGTCCTCGAACGGGGTGATGCGATCGGATTTGCCGTGAAACAGCAGCATCGGCGGCAGCTTCCGACGCATCAAATTGCTGGGATTCAAACGTTTGGCGCTTTTGGCATCCGGAAAGCGTTCCGCCGCCGGACTTTTCCCGGTGGTGTTGACCAAGGCGCTGAACAACACCAGCGCCTGCGGGGTGCAGGTCAGTCCATCGACCGGTGGCAGGTCCTTGAGCTTCGGCATGGTCGCCAGCAGCGCCAGGAACGCGCCGCCGCCCGCGCCGCCGACGGTGAGCCGGGTCGGATCGAGGTTGAAGGTGTCGAAATTATGGCGCAGCCAGCGGATCAGGTTGCGGGCGTCCTCGATTGCTTCCAGCGGGCCGGTGCCGTGCTTGGCGGAGGTGCGCGTCTCCGCCGCCACCGCCACCGCCCCGCGGCTGGCGAAATGCAGGCAGTGGGGGACGAATTGCGTCGGCGTCGGCGAGTCCCAGAAGCCGCCATGAAAAAACACGATGACCGGGCGCGGCTCGCGGGTGGGTTTTTCCGGCAGAAAGACATGTGCGAGGACATCGCCCTGTGGCGTCTGGTCGTAGACGTAAGTCGCCGCGTCCTTGAGAATTTCCCGATCTCGCGCCTCGCCAATCGGCGCCACCCTCTGCAGAATACTACTCATAGGTCAATCGCAGCCGTCCAATCGAAACGACC
>JBIPND010000438.1:0-3782 GCA_044374015.1 Luteolibacter sp.
ACGGAGATGTTGTTTGCGGCGGCGCCGGAGTCGTCGAAGATCGCGCGGTCGCCATTGGTGAAGACCTCCGGATTTCCATCGAGGAGCCAGTTGCTCGAACTGGTGTCCCAGACGGATCCGCTTCGATGATGACTCCGGAGAAGTCATCGAAATGAGTGTTTCCTGCTGAGCCACTGGAGCGGTCGTTGACGATTTCAATCCGGAGCGAGCGGGCTAGGGCGGGCACGTCACCTGACAGGTTGCGGGCCGCCCAAGGCGCCGGGCTGTTGGCCGTGGTTGCTGTCGGCGCGATGGTCCCGGTGGTCAGCGAGGAACCGATCGGGGTGGTGCCAGCCACATCGGAATAGAAGGTGATGTTGACGATCCCGATGTCAGCAGGGTCGTTGTCCGCAAACATGAAGTCGAGGCTGATGGTCGCGCCCAGATCGACCAGCGCCGAGTCGCCGGAGATATCAATTAACTGAGCGATTCTTGCGGGGTCGGAACTTGATGTGGAGTCAGGATTAAGGGCCAACCGGTTCGATGACAGCCAATTGACACCCGCCGCGGCGGTGTCCGGGTCGATGTTCGAGTCGCCGGCACCCGTGGTTGTGGTGAACCAATCGCCCGCGCCGCCGGATCCGACGGTTCCTGCGGTGGTGATGGTCCATCCCGTCGCACCGAGGACTGGTCCGGTATCCGTCTCGAAGCTGGGATTGACAATGGACAGCGGGGCAGCCATCGCGCTGTTGAAGAGGAGTGCCAGAAGGCACGGCGTGAGCAGGATGGGAAGGCGATCCTGCCGATATGAGGTTATCATATGTGAGTTCATAGGGTTTCGTTGTGGTTGGGGTTTCTTGCGAGGGAGGAGTCTGAAAAGAGGAGTTTGGGATGTGGCGGATCATTTGTAGTGCGCGGGAATGAAGGGCCGGAGGGGAAACCCAAAACCCGACCGGCCCTCGTTGATCCCGCCAGCGGAAGGTTTTGTGCGATCAGCGGCGGCGGCGCAGGAGTGCGAGCATGCCGAGTGTGCCGAGAAGAGCGGCACCGGGTTCGGGGATCACGGTGAGCGTGTTGGCCCCGGTGAACTGGCTGCCACTTCCGTAGAGGGAGTTGAGCTGGGCAGCCGTGTAGGAACCGGCATCAAGTGAGCTGGCCCCGAACGAGAACGCGCCAATCGCGATGTTGTGCGTGAGGTTCAGGATATCGGCGCTGGAATGGTTGCCGTAGGTGAGCGTCAGGTCCGGAAGGTTGTATGCTTGGGCCAAATTCAGCGTAAGAGCCCGGTTTCCCCCTCCGACATCGATGGTCCCGCTGTATCCGGCGAGATCGCCAGAAAAGACAATCGCGTGGTTCTGAACCGTTGAATTGGAGGTATTCGCAGCCGCGAGGCGCATGTCGCCACTGCCGGTGACGGTCGAACTGATGGTGAGAGTCGTTCCCGTGGTCGCATGTTGCACGACTCCAAGAACGGATGACGAGGTGATGTTCAGCGTGCCTGCGAGGGTTGCGCTTCCCGCATTATCTGGAGAGAGCCGAATAACCCCTCCGTTCATGATCACATCGCCGTTTGAAGTGGATCCATTGTTCTGCTTCATCAGGATTTCCGTGGCGGATGAGATGGTGACGGAATCACCGCCAAAAGTGGTTCCGCTCTCACGAATCCGGCCGGTGACATTGACACCCAGGCCGGTGGAACCCGATGCAAATAAACCGCTGGCGGTGACATAATCATTCCCGGTCGTGGGAGCGGTACCTGCCCAAACCGTGGCGTTGTTCCAGTTGGGGTGGGACGCTGTAGCATTCACCGTCTGGGTGATGGTGGCGGCTTGGGTGGACAGCGCTGAAGCGAGGATGGCCGCTGCGCCGACGGCGATGGATTTCCCATTCAGGAGGAGTTGGGTGTTTTTGTGTCGTTGTTTCATTTTATCGGTTGGTTCGGTTCCTAGTGTTTAGCAGTGTTTGCGTTTTTGTTTTTTGGGTTTCCTCAGGGTCTTTCGACCTTGAGAATGAGAAAGCGTGTTGCGGAGTCGCCGATTTCCTGGGGGTCGGTGACGATGGTTTGGATGAATGGCGCTGAGCTGCCTGGGTAGGGCGTGGTTTCGCTGGACCAGATGGGAGCGGCGGGTGGGAGGTCGTTACCGGCGAGGACTTGATAGATAATATCCGTGGCGTCGCGGGCGCGGTTGAAGAGGAGGGCGAGATGGTTGCCATTCCATGCGGCTGAAACGGGTGAGGCATTCGGCATGGTCGGGTAGCTGCTGGTGGCGTATTCGATGAGATTGGATATCCCGTCGCCGTCGGGATCGGCGAGGTCCGCAGCATCGCCGGAGTTTTCGGCGGTTCCGAAATATTCGGCGCGCCACGCGCCGATTGACGTTCCGGTTACTTGAGGAGTTGGTTCGAGTGAGATGGTATCGAGCAGGACCCAGAAATTGCTGGCGGAGGAGTTTTTCCCAACCACGGTGAAGCGGAGGTATTTGTCGCCATCGGCTGTGAAACTGACCGGGAGTGCCTCAAGGTCCGTGTAGAGGTCGGTGGAGCTGTAGAGGTCATAAGGAGCGCCGATATGGGTGAAGGGGCCGGATGGGGTTTGGGCGATGGCCATCTGGATGATGCCGCGGCTGGTCCATTTTTTGATGTGTGCGGTGAGATGATAGTCGCCGGCATTCACATCGGGGATGACGACTGTGGCGAAGTGATTCACCGCGGTGGATTGGATGTGCAGGCCGGCCCCATCGCTGGCTGGCGGGTCGGTGTAGGGGGCTGTCGGTACGTTGGAGTCATGAACGCTGAGGTTTTCGGCCTCGAATCTGCCGGAAGTGATCTCGACGGTCAGTTTGTCGAGCACGACGCCGGCATCGATCATCCAGATGCGCACCGCCTGCTCGCCGGCGTTGGAGATTTCATGATTCGAAACGCCGATGGACGCGGCTCGCAGCGTATTGACGTTCCAAGTGGCGGAATACTCGATGGCATTGATATCCACAATGCGCGGGGTGTCGTTATTGAGAGAGATGGCATAGCGGAGGCCGGGGTGGTCGGAGGTGATTTTGTGGGTCGGGAGGCACTGGGTGCGGATTTTGATCGGACCCTTGTTGAAGGTGTGGAAGCGATAGGTGAGCGAGGGGGCGTCACCGGGCAGCGCCGCGGGATTGATGCTGGGGGTGGTGACGGGCAGGATCGTCATGCCATCGTCCGAGGCGGTGGCCTGATCCTGGAGTCTCCAGCCGGTGCCATCGGCGCGGTCGATCCGCTGGGAGAAATCCTCGGCCTCGATGGTAACGATGCCCTCGTGCTCGACGGCTTCGGGAAGATCCGCGAGGTTGAGATCCATCGGGTAGAAGGCGCGGAGCTTGACGGTTCGCTGGGAGCCCGCGCCGGTGATGGTGATGGTGCCGGGGATGGCATGGCCGCGGGGAGCGGTGTTCCAGTCGATGCTGACCATGATCCTGGCATCGGCGCTGCCGCTGGTCCGGCTGAGTGTGATCCATGGTTTGTTGGCCGCAGCGGACCAGGTCATCGCGGCCGTGCCTTGGTTGAAGACATCGATGAAGTAGCTTGGATCGGCCGGTCGGGTGAAAAGCGGGAGTTCGCTGGGAGTGCCCGTTTCGAGCGGAGTGGCGGAGCCTTCGATGGCCACGCCGAGGGTGGCGGAGGCGGCGGGTGAGTGGCTGCCGTAGGCGGGTGCGATGAAGGGGTTTTGGGTTTCCCGCCACCAGCCGGTCGCGCCCGGGTTCGGGTTGAGCATTTTGTTCCATTTCCCGTCGGCGTTGACCTCGTTGTAGAAGGCGAGTTCGGCG
>JBIPND010000032.1:0-11707 GCA_044374015.1 Luteolibacter sp.
GCAATTTCCAGGGTCTTTTCAAACGGTTCATCGGCATCGAGAATGACCACCTTGTTGCGCGGCGTCATCACATCGCGGACCCAGAGTTCGTTGAGGCCGAGGGCATTGATGAGGATTTCCCGCTCGGTTTCGGTGACTTCCTGGGATTTCCCGCTCTGCGTGACCAACAGCGCGAGTTCCGCCGCGGAATGGGAGTGGCCGCCCTCGGTGACGGGATCGATGTTGAACAGCCGCTTCAGCAGCCAGTTGGCGGTGCCGTTGAGCACCACGATGGCCCAATGGGCGGACCGGTAGAAATTATGCAGCGGCGTCGCCAAGGCCATGGTCGTGGAAACCGAGCGGCTGATAGCGATCGATTTCGGCATCAGCTCGCCGATGACGACATGCAGGAAGGTGAAGGAAATGATCGCCAGCGCGAAGGAGATCAGCTTCACCCACCAAACCGACATCCCGGTGAGCAACAACAACGGCGCGACCAAGGCCTCGACGAAGGGCTCCCCGAGGAATCCCAAGGCCAGCGAGGCGATGGTGATTCCGAGCTGGTTGGCGGAAAGGTAGCCGTCGAGGTGGTTGACCACATGCAGCGCGGTCTTGAGCTTGGCGGGATGCGCCTTGGATTCCGATTCCAGCTGGCTCGGACGGACCTTGACGATGGCAAACTCCGAAGCGACGAAAAACGCGTTCAGCAGCAGGAAGAAAGTGATGCCTGCCAGATAAAGCAGCGACTTCCCAAGTGTGGGAAACTCCGTGGGCGGGGTGGGCGCGGTGGATGCAAGGAACTCAAGTCCGAGGAAAAACGTCGTCATTGCAAAGCAGGATCAGAGTTTTTCATACACGCCTTGGTCACGACGCTGGAGAATGGTGAATCCAGCTTTTTTGGCGTCGGTCACCGAGAGCGGTTTGGTGATGGTCGGGGTGTTCACCCGCGAAATCACTTTTTTCACCGGATTCTTGCAGAGCGGACAAACCACCAAGGCCTCCCGATCGATGGGGCGCCTGAGCTCGAACCCTCGAGCACAGACGCGGCAACAATGCTCGGGGTCATCCGGGGCTTCGGAAACGTATTCGTAAATTGGCATAGGAGAGACGTGGCACGGGTAATTTCCGTCCCACGTCAAAAAGTAGCGTAATCCGTGCCAGCTTACCAGCTCGACTTGGTCACCCCGGGAAGCATCCCGGCGGAAGCCAATTCGCGGAAGGTAATCCGGGAAAGACGGAAGCGGCGCAGGAACGCGCGGCGACGACCGGTGATCTCGCAACGGTTGACCAGGCGGGTAGGGCTCGCGTCGCGCGGGAGCATGGAAAGTCCTACGTAATCCTTCTCAGCTTTCAGCTTGAGACGGAGTGCTGCGAACTTTTCGACGGTTTCTTTTTTACGCGCATTGCGTGCGATCCAACTTTTCTTAGCCATAATTTCGGGGCGCAGGTGTTACGGGATGAGCCGGAGGTTGCAAGCCCAAAGTCGTCTTTTCTTGGATTATCGGCCGAAAATACATCCAGACCCTGATTGCGGCCCTCTTTGACAGCTCCATTCCACACAACCCGTTTGGGGGATTGAAACGCCTCGCGGTTTCCCGTATCGATGGAGGCACGGACGGTGGATCGAGTCTTTACAACTGGCAGCTAGACCCCTTGCAATCGCTCCGTATGCTACTTCAACCTCTAAACCCCACACCATTCCCATGAATCGACGTGAAATTCTCCGCACCGGCTCGCTCGGCACTCTCGGCCTGCTCGCCGCCCAAACCTTCCAAACCGCCCGCGCGCAAACCCGCACCGCGGGTGCCAACGACCGCATCCGGATCGGCATCGTCGGCTTCTCGGATCGCCTGAAAAGCTCGCTGCTCCCCGGCTACAAAGCGGTCGCAGCCGAGTTCAACTGCGAAATCGTCGGCGTCTCGGACATCTGGAGTGTCCGCCGCGAGGAAGCAAAGGCGTATTTCAAAAAGAACTTTGATCAGGACATCGCCACCTACCGCAACAACGAAGAGCTCTATGAAAAGGCGAACCTCGACGCGGTGATCATCTCGACCGCCGATTTCCAACACGCCATCCACGCGATCGAAGCGATCAACGCGGGCTGCGACGTTTATTGCGAAAAACCCTTCGCGGAAACCATGGAGGACGCCCGCGCCGCCCTCAAAGCGGTGAAAGCCTCCGACCGCATCCTCCAGGTCGGCTCGCAACGCCGCTCCGGCCCGACTTACCATGCGGCCTACGACTATCTCAAAAGCGGCAAGTTCGGCCCGATCGTCGCCGCGGAAATGACTTGGAACGTCAACCAACCCGGCCGCTGGCGCCGGCCTGACCTCGTCGCGTCGATCAAGGAGCAGGACGTCGATTGGAAACGTTTCCTGGTCAACCGCCCCGACGATAAATTCGACCCGCGCAAGTATCTCGAATACCGCCTGTTCTGGCCCTACTCCTCCGGCATTCCCGGTCAGTGGATGTGCCATCAAATCGACACCATCCACTGGTTCACCGGACTCCCCCACCCCCGTTCGGTCGCGGCCAACGGCGGAATCTATCAGTGGAAGGACGGACGCACGAATTTCGACACGCTCACCGCTGTTTTCGATTACGGCCCGCTGGACGATCCGTCCAGCGGCTTCCAAGTGACCTACGGCTCGCGCTTCAGCAACTCCGCCGGCGGGACCAAGGAAGTTTACTATTCCAACGGCGGCGAACTCAACCTCGCCAACGGCAAGGTCACCTCCAATGGCGGCCTCGAAAAATCCCTTGCCGCCGAGATGAAAATGGAGCCGAACCTGCTCGCGGACTACAGCCTCAAAGTTGCCGCCACCGCCGCCAGCACCGCCGCCAACACCGGCGCCGACGAACTCACCACCGCCCACATGAAAAACTGGCTGGAATGCCTGCGCTCGCGCAAGCAGCCGAACGCACCCGTCGAAGCCGGCTATCAGCACTCGATCGCCACCATCATGGCCAACGCCGCCGCCCGCACCGGCGAGCGCGTCACCTTCGATGCCAAGACCCAGGAAGTCATGGCCGGCGGCAAAGTCTTCCACCTCTAACATCCATGCCGGCTTCCAACAAACCCACCACCCGCAGGCAGTTCCTCCAAACCGGGTCATGCGCCATCGCGGCGCTTGGCCTGGCTCCGCGGCTGCGGGCGGACACCCCGGCCCCTCCGACCCAGACGCTGTTCGCCTCGATGGGTCTCGCCGCGCCGCTGGAAAAGGCCGCGTTCTTGAAACTCCAAGGCGCGGAATTTCTAACCGTCGGCGTCGGGGACCTGCTGGTGCCTGACCAAGCGGAAGAAGCCTTCGAAAAAAATCTGGCGAAACTGGCAGCCTCACCGCTGCCGGTTCTCGCCTGCAATGGGTTCATCCGCCCCAAGCACCTCCGCTGCACCGGCCCGGATGCCAACCACGACCTCATCCTCGAGTGGTCCGACACCACCTTCCGCCGGATAAAAAAAACCGGCGGCAAATTCATCGTCTTCGGCAGCGGCGGCTCCCGCCAGCTCCCGGATGGCTGGCCCAAGGAAAAAGCCGATGAACAATTCGTCGCCCTGCTCAAACGCATGGGCCCGCTCGCCGAGGCCCAAGGCATCACCGTGACCATCGAGCAGCTCCAGGCGAAGGAATGCAATTACATCAACCGCATCGCCGAAGGCGCCGCGCTGATCCGCGCCGCCGCACACCCTAACATCCGACTGCTCGCCGACCTCTATCACATGGCGGTCATGGACGACACCCCCGCCGACCTCAAGGCGGCGATGGACGTGGTCGTGCACGTCGAGATCGCCGAAAAAGAAGGCCGCACCGTGCCAGGCGTCAAAGGCGATGACTTCCGCCCGTTCTTCCGGATCCTGAAAGAAGCCGGCTACAGCGGATCCATCAGCATGGAAGGAAAATGGCAGGACGATCAAATCGCCAACGCCTTCCGGGAAATCGCCCGGCAGGCGAACGACCTCTGACAGGGGAGCACACGCGCCCTCGCGTGTTGTCTTTGGCGCCCTCGCCAAAGACACGCGTCGCACAGAATCGACTTAGTTTCGCCGAGCGCCCGGCGTGTAAATCGATCCAACAACCGCTGCCGCCACCGCAGACGAAGGACGACTTTTTCCGCGATCTCGCGGTCATTGCCGTGCCGATCCCCGAAACTCCCCCGCCGCCCCTCAAAGATCTCGCCTTGAAAAACGCGACCCGCGCGCTGGGCATGTCCGCACCCGATGCCCGGTTCCTGTTAAAAACCGCTCCCGCCAAATCCGGCGAGCGCTTCGCAACAAGCGCCGAAGTCCTCGACCTAACGTCAAAGATGGACCGCGACGGCTCCCTCACCCGGCGTCGCGCCCAATACTGTCATTTTAGCCATTAAGAGTAAGAAAAATTCAACCGCAGATGAACCGGATGAACGCAGATAAACAGAGGGAAAATTCAGTCTTTATCTGTGTACTTCATCTGCGTCCATCTGAGTTCATCTGCGGTTAAAAATTCTTAAACTGACAGTATTGCCCGGGACGCCCCCGCCGGCCGTTGGGAAATCCTGCGCATCAGCCATACGGCCACCGGCGCCCACGTTTCAACCCACAGCGCAGGTTGGGGCGGGCGCGTGATCGATCTGCTCAGCCCCGCCGCGCTCGACAACTATTGGAACCGCAACGTCGAGCCGCTCATCAAGGCGATCGGCCCGGTGCGGATCGTCGTGCCGGCCGAATCGGTCGTGTCGTCACTTCATCCGACTTTACGATGCTGAAAATCCTGCCATTCATGATTCAGTTAACTAGAACCCTGTCGATTTCATGAAAAAACCTACCCATCGCCAAACTCATCTTTCCGCCACCGGATTCACACTCGTCGAGTTGCTCGTCGTCATCCTGATCATCGTCGGGATCGCCGCGTTGTCGGTCCTCGGATTGTCCAAAATGCGCGGGGCCGGTGACCGCGCCGCCACCATCGCGGTGCTCCGCCAACTGCAGATGGCCAATTTCGGATACTCCGCCGACCACAACGGCAAGTATGTCCCGCTCTCCAGCAATGATGAAAATAACAACCGGGTGAACGATTGGCACCAGAGCTCGGTGTTCCTCGCCTATCTGACCGGCGACCAGACCAATCTCAACAACAACCAAACGGTGACTTCCACGGTGCCGCTCAGCATTCTGGATCCGGTCGTCGTCCGCGCCAAAAAACGCCTCTACGACAAACTCTTCGCCAGCTACGGCTACAATGTGGTGGCCATGCCATCGGCGGGTCCCAGCGTTGACCGTTGCTTCAAGGTCAGCCAGGTCACCAATCCCACGCGCACCGCCGCCTTCATCACCGCCACCGACTGGATCGCCAAGTATGACGGCCGCCTGCTCTGGAAGACCACACCCGAAGAAGGCAAGAGCACCGATGGCAAGATCGCCTTCCGCCACGGCGGCAAAGCAATCGTCGTTTATTACGATGGCAGCACCGGCTTCGTCACCCCGGAGGCTATGCGGGGCTTCGATGCCAAGGGCGGAGCCAACCATCCATTCTGGAAAGCCAACCACTGAACCCAAACGATCTGCCCAACAAAAACCCCTCGATTTCCCAAAAAACTCCATTATGAAACGCAAAACCCAAGCCACGCAGGCAAACCGTCACTCCATCCCCGCTCAATTCCGCTACTTCGGCACGCCGCTGGTGATGGGATTTTGCCTCATCCAATCCGCCACCGCCGCCATCACCACTTGGTCCGGCACCGGCGGCGATGACAACTGGTCCACCGCCGGTAACTGGATCAGCGCCCTGCCGGCCGGCAACGACGTGGTCTTCGCCGCGACGGACGCCACCGGCACCAAGGGCGACGGCGGCACCCCCAACAGCATCGTCAGCGCGAACACCTCTATCAGCACGCTGCGCTACACCAACCTCGAAACCACCGGCAACCACACCACCGAGATCACCGCCGGTGCCACGCTGACCATCGTGGGCGGAGACGCCGTTTCGACGACCGCCGCCAAACCAAGCCTTTTTGTCAGTTCACCAACCACCGCCAGCACCGATGTCGTTTACGCCACCCTGCTGGGAGATGGAAATCTGTTTCTCAACAATGCCTTAGCCAACATGCATGTCGGCCAAGGAACGGTATCAACCACCGGCCACCCTGACAACGTGGCCAGCACCACCCGCCGCGCCACCTTGGACATGAGCGGTTTGAACCAATTCGAAGCGAACCTCGGGCGAATTATCGTGGGTCAACAAACCGTCGTCGGCCACCGCGCCAATGGAACGATTCTGCTTGCTGCAACCAACCTCATCTCGCTGAACAACACCACCTTACCCGGCATCACTCTGGGTGACATAGGAAGCAACAATGGCAACAGCCAGATTATCGAGTTGGGCATCACCGTGGGGGGGCGCAAGGGCAATGGCATCATCCGCTTTAACAGCGCGATGGTGGCAGAGGGGGCGGGCACCGCAACATTTCGTAATCTCAACGGCACCGGCAGGCAGGCAAACTGGCTCATCGGCGACAACTCGGGCCAGAGCGGCGGCGGCACCTTCTCCACCGGGGTGGTCGATTTCTCGCTTTACGGCGGGGTTGATGCCTTGGTGAATGTCATGATTCTCGGCCGCGGCACCGCCGGTGCTGCGACGAACGCCACACCCTCCCAAGGCACGCTGAGCTTCGACAAGGGCATCATTGACACGAACCAACTGACCCTCGGCATCCAAACCGTTCTCGGTGCCGGTGGCGGTCAGGGAACCATGAACGTCGATGGCACCGGCAACCTAACCGTCAATGGCAACTTGACCCTCGGCCGCTTTTTCGGAACCAACACCGCGACCATCCACAAGGCCCTCGGTTTGCTCAACATCGGCACCATCTCCGGCGGCGGCGCGGTCACCATTTCAGGGAATGTCATCTGCGGCACCGGCGTGGGAAATAAAATCACCCTCGCGGCCGGCTCCCTCACCTTGGGAGGCAAGGTCGGCGACGACTCGGTGGCCGGCGACGCGCCGCTTGAAACGCTTCAGCTGGACGGCGGCACCCTTGCTTTCAATTTCGGCTCCGCGCCCAATCCCGCAGGCTCCCGCGTCAAGGTCACCAACCTCAATGTGCCTAACCCAGTTTCCCTGAGTTTCACGGGTTCCGGCCTCAGCCCCGACCTGCCGGATATCGAACTCATCAAATACACGACCTTTGACGAGGCCACCCAATTCGCCAACCTAAGCCTCGCCGGCCTGCCGACGCGGGTTGAGGCGGAACTCGTCAACAACGTGGCAAACAGCTCGGTGGATCTGAATATCATCAGCATTTCCACCAACAAGTGGTCGGGAGAGGTTTCCGGCGTGCCGAATGGCAACTGGGACATCGATACCACGATGAACTGGAAACTCGCACCCGCCAACACGCCCAGCACCTATCTGCAGGTGGCGGTTCCCGGCGAACCGGTGACCTTTGACGACACCGCCACCGGAACCAAAACCGTCAATTTGACCACCGTCCTGTCACCCGCGTCCATCACGGTCGAGACCGCCGCCACCTACACCTTCAACGGTGCCGGCACGATCAGCGGTCCGACCGGCATCAGCAAACGCGGCGGCGGTTCGCTGGTCCTGCAAAACTCCGGCAGCAACGATTTCACCGGAGCCGTCAACCTTGAGGCCGGCAAAATCCAGATCGGCAGCAACGACCGCCTGCCGGTCAATGCCACGGTGACCCTGTCGGACGTGGCGACCGCAGAGCTGGACCTGAACCATTTCAACCAAACCCTGCTCTCGCTCAATGGCGGCGGCACCACCGGCGGCAACGTACAGCTTGGTAGCGGCACGCTCACCGTCACCGGCGCGGGCAGCTACGCCGGCGCGATCAACGGTGGCGGCGCGTTGGCCAGATCCGGCACCGGCAACCAGGTGCTGACCGGAGCAAGCGCCTTCACCGGCGGCACCACCATCTCCGGCGGCCGCATCACCGTGGCCAACGCCACCGGCAGCGGCCTCGGCAGCGGGCCGGTGGTCATCGCCCTCGGCGGCGAACTGGCGCTGGGCAACGGCACGGACACCGGCAGCATCGCCGCCACCACCATCACCAGCGACGGCTTGCTCATCATCAATCGCAGCGATGACACGACCTTGGACAAGGCTCTGATCGGCACCGGCGGCCTTACCAAAACCGGCGAGGGCACCTTGTTGATCGATTCCGCCAAAACCTACGGCGGGATCACCACCATCAGCGGCGGCGCACTCTTGGTGACCCATAAGGACGCACTCGGCACCGCAACCGCCTACGCGACCGACGGCACCAACATCAGCAATGCGGTCACTGCGCGCCTCGAACTGAGCGGCGGCATCACCCTGGCTGAGCCGATTCAACTCGCCCAGAAACAAAGTGCCGCGGGAGATGTCCCCGGGCTGGTGAACATGGACGGCAACAACACCCTGACCGGTCCGCTGACCCTCGGCGGCGGCGGCAGCAACTGGAACATCTGGTCAAACGCCGGAAAACTGACCATCGCCGGGCCAGCCACCAACATCAACACCACCAATACCCGGGTCATCCGCTTCTTCGGCGATGGCGATGGCGAAATCTCCAGCAACCTCGCCAACGGTGCCGGAGCTTCGCTCACCGCCGTGTTCATGAACGGCAACGGCACCTGGCGGCTTGCGGGAAACAACACCTACACCGGCAACACCACCGTGGAATTCGGCACCCTGCAAATCGACGGCACCCAGACCGCCAGCACCGTGATCGTGAACTTTTCCGGCACCCTCAGCGGCAGCGGTACCCTCGGCACCGTGAACGCTACCGGAATCATCGCACCGGGTGCAGGCATCGGGACCCTGAACGCCGCCAGCGTGACGCTCAGCGGCACGCTCGCCATTGAGGCATCAGGTGCCTCCGCCGATCGCCTCACGGTGAGCGGCGCGCTCGACCTCACCGGTGCCACGGTGTCGGTCACCGGCACCCCCACCGCGGGCTCCTACATCCTGGCCAGCGCTGGCACGCCCATCACCGGGGTTCCGGTGCTCGCGGACCCGGTGCCCAACTATGAGCTGGTGGTCGATGGCAATTTGCTGAAACTCAATTCGCTAGGCGGCCTCAGCCCGTATGAAACCTGGGCCGGCGGCGCGCCTTTCGGCGGCGATGCCAACGGCGATGGCGTGACCAACGGCCTGGCCTTCCTGCTCGGCGCGGCGAGTCCTGCCGAATCCGCCCTCAACAAGCTGCCCACCATCACCCAAAGCGGCGGCGGATTGCTGATGACCTTCAGCATGCGCAACCCAGCCGCCCGCGGCACCGCCACGCTCAGCCTGCAACACAGCAGTGATCTGGGGATCGCCGACGCATGGACTTCGGTGGTCGTGCCGGACACCACCGGCGGCCCCTTCAGCGGCGTCAACTTCAGCGTCACCCCGGGCGACCCGCTCAACAGCGTGCAGGCGACCATCGAGTCCGGGCAAGCCGCCAGCGGCAAACTCTTCGGCCGCCTCCAGGGACAGAACCCGTAACCGACTGCCACCAGAAACCGGTCCGGAGTTCACGGTTTACCGTGCTCTTCAAGAGGCAAGCTAAAGCTTGAACTCCGGACAGCGGAATGACGCTCCCACGCGCAGGCCGGCTGCGGTCATTTCTCCGCCGCAACCCACTTGGCCGCGTGCCACCGGAAACCGGTCCGGAGTTCACGGTTTACCGTGCTCTGGAAGAGGCAAGCTAAAGCTTGGACTCCGGACAGCGGAATGAAGCTCCAACGCCTTCTGGCCGACTGCCAGGAAACCGTCGCTACGTGCATCGCGGAAATTTCGCATAGCCGTAGGACCGCATCGGTGTTACCTGTGCCGCGCATGTTTGAAGTCCGACTAAAGCCCGATATGGTCGAGCGCGCCTTGCTGGTGCGCTTTTACTTCGATGTCCGCGAAGCCGAGGAATCGGAATCGCTGCTCGAAGAACTTGGCGAATTGGTGAAAACCCTCGGCATCGAAGTCGCCGAACTGGTGCTCTCGCGCAGCCGGGAGAAGCACAAAAAATTTCTCTGCGGCACCGGCAAAGCCGCCGAAGTCGTCGAACTGGCACGCGCCCATCAGTGCGACGTCATCGTCATCGACAACGGCCTCGCCCCGTCCCAACAACGCGAATGGGAAAAACTCGCCGACCTTTGCGTGATCGATCGCGAGGAGGTGATTCTCGATATTTTCGCCAAACGCGCGCAAACCCGCGAGGCCCGCCTGCAAGTCGAGCTGGCCCGCATGCAATACGCCCTCCCCCGCCTGGCGCGGATGTGGGGTCACCTTGACCGCGAATCTGCCGGCTCCGGCGGCGGGGCCGGCGGCGGCGCGTCGCGCGGCATGGGTGAGAAACAAATCGAGGTCGACCGCCGCCTGGCCTATCAGATCATCGACCGCGCCAAGCGCGAAATCGAAGTCGTGCGCAAACAACGCAAGACCCAGCGCAAGGAGCGCGAAAAATTCGAGACCCCGCACGCTGCCATCGTCGGCTACACCAACGCCGGGAAATCCACCCTGCTCAACATCCTCAGCGGCGCGGACGTGATGGCCAAGGACATGCTCTTCGCCACCCTCGACACCACCACCCGCCGCATCGAACTGCCGGACGGGCAGCCGCTGTTGATCACCGACACCGTGGGATTTGTCAGAAACCTTCCCCACCGCCTCGTCGAAGCATTCAAAGCGACTTTGGAAGAAGCCGCGCTGGCGGATTTCCTGATCCACGTGATGGATGCCACCGCCCCGGAAATCGAGCGTTTCCACCAAACCACGCTCGAAGTGCTCGCCGAGTTGGGCGCGGTGGATAAGGAAATCATCACGGTGCTCAACAAAATCGACCGTGTCACCGACCCCGAAGAACTGGCGGCGCTCGACCGGAAATTTCCCGACGCGCTGCACATTTCCGCCGTCACCAGCCTCGGCCTCGACGATTTGCTCAAGGCCTGCACCGCCGTGTTGGCCGACCGTGTCCGCCGCAAGGATTACCGCATTCCCCAAAACCGCGCGGATCTCGTCAGTCTGCTGCACCGCGAGGCAAAAGTGCTCTCAACCGGCTACGAGGACGATGATATCCTCGTCACCGCCGTCGTGCCCGCCGCCATTGCCGGACGCCTTGAAGAATTTTCCACCTTACCCGCGTAATCTCATCCCGCTCCATCCGATGTTCCGTTTCGTATCCCTATTGCTCATCACCTCGGCCAGCTTCGTTCCGGCGCAGCAGCCCATTTTACCGGCCCCACCGCCCACCCGTGTGGTGCTCCGCGCCCTGCCACTGGGGGGCGATGACGACATCGCCTCCAGGCCGTTGCCGGAAAACCTGCCTGCCGAAACCGAGACGCCCACCGATCCGGCCACGCCGTTGCAAACCCTTTCCGAGCCCACCCCGCTTGGACTCAAACCCACCGGCGACGACGCGATGCGGCTCCAGATCTTCCTCGATGAGGCCAAGTTCGGCCCCGGCATTTTGGATGGAAAACCCGGTCAATTTACCGAACTCGCGGTGCGCTCGTGGAACGAAGTCAACGGCCACCCGCTGAGCGACTGGACCGCGATCAACACCGCCGCCCGCCAAACCGTGCCGAACCCCTTCGCCACCGCCGTGATCCCGGATCTCGCCAAGGAATGGATCAACCCCAAGCTCCCCACCAAACGCTCGCTCCAAGCCCAGGTGAAACGCATGAGCTACCGCAGCTACGCCGAGTTCATGTCGGAACGCTACCACACCGATGTCCCGTTTCTCATCGCCCTCAACGGCTCCTCGAAAA
>JBIPND010000439.1:0-3766 GCA_044374015.1 Luteolibacter sp.
GGCACTTTCCAAAGTGGCGCGCAGCGGGTGTGTCTCCGCAGCGGGCGAGCCGAAAGCGCGGCGCATCGAGCCATGGGCGGCGATCAATGGTTCGATGGATTTCCCCGCTTCGGTGCTGCGGTGGAGGTCCCAAAACAGGACCGCCAGCGCCCGCACGCGCGGGCCGAAGCGCAGCAGGCCGAGCGACCGGTGGACCGGCAGCAGGGTGGATAGAATCCGCAGCGCGTCCTCGTCATGCACGCCCTTGGTGTAGCCTTCCGAATAACGCGGGGCCATGAAGGCGTGGACGGTTTCCAAGGTCGGCGCGCCTTCGACGCCGTGTTCGAGCATTTTCCATGCAAGCCACTCCGCCCGATAGACACGGGTGTTCTCGCTAACCACCTGCTGGTCCCAAACGTTGCGGGTGGCGAGGAAATCCGCGTCCTCGACGGGTTCGAAAAACGCGGTGCCTGATAGATGGAAACACGGGGTGTCCTCGTGGGTGATGATCGATAGCTCCAGCTCCTGGGTGTTGACCGAGAAATTGTGGCGGCCGAATTTGAGCACGTTGCCGCCGTCGGCGAAGAGCTCCTTTCGATCCTTGAGCTGGCGGACGGCGTCGTCCTGCACGGTTTTCAGACGGGTTTGGAGGTCGTCCGCCTTGACGCTGTCGCCGATGTCGCGGAGCTCGACGACGATGTCGCGGAGTTTCGCGACCATCAGATCGCCGGCGAAATAACCGTTGATCGCGTTGATGTCGTCGAGCGAGGCGGCGCGGTGTTTCAGGCCTGCTAGAATGCGTTCGGCTGATTTGAGCAGGTTGCCGGCGCGGCGGTTGCGCTGCTCGATGAGCGCCTGTTTGCGACCTTCGAAGGCCTCGTAGATCTCCTCGCGCTTGGTGGCGAGTTCTTCGATGTATTCGTCGAACTCGGCGAAGCGGCCTTCAAGTTCCTCCACCTGGACCATCACCTTGGTTAGATATTCGCCGCACTTTTCCGGGGTGTCGCAGAGGTCGAGGAAATTGACGACCGACTGGCCTAACAATTTTAACTGCGCCCCGAACTGGGCCACGCCTTCGACGCGGGCGAGCTCGCGGCGCTTGGATTTCAACTCGGCGCGGATGCCGTTGAGCGTGGCGTAGAGCGCGGAAATGTTCTCAATGATCGCCGTGGTTTGGGTGGCGTCCTGGATGCGGAGGTTGCCGACGATGTCGATGAGCAGTTCCAGTTCGCCGCCCGCCTGGTCGAGGCCTTTGGCGGTGGCGTCGGCCTCGGTGGTCTTGGTGATGGCGGAGAGTGAGGCGCGCTGGGTCTCGATGGCGGCGCGGTAAGGATCAAGCGCTTCGGGAAGGAGCAGAAATTCAACGGTCCGCTGGGAAACGGCATCGGCGGCCTCGGCGGCGCGTTTGTCGAGATCGTCGATGAGCGCGTTATCGGCATAGCGCAGTTCGCGCAAGCCGATGATCTCGCCGCGGCGCAGGCGCAGTTCTGCCAGATGGTGAACGAATCCGCGGATGTCATCGGGGGCGCTGTTGCGGATGGCGATGAGAAGCTTTTCGGTGGCGGTCTTGACCTCCTCGGTGCGGCTGGCCGTGGCTTGGCGGAGGCGGACGACCTTGTCGAATTCGTCGATGGCGGCGTTGGCGGCGGCGTTGATCGCTTCCAGCGGCTCGGCGAGAGTCTGGGTTTCCTTTTCCTTGAGCCAGAAATATCCGTCGAGCACCTCGCGGCTGCGGCGCACGAGTTCCAGATAGACATCGGCATAGGTGTCGCCTTTGCCTAACAATATCAGGATTTCGCGAGCCTCGGCCATGGCGCGGACGAGCGTGGAGTTGCCGATTTTGAACAGCAGCGACTCGCGCTTTTCCATGGGCACGGAGGTGGCGGTGTCGGCGACGTAGGGCGTGCGCCAAACTTGCAGCGCGTGGTGTTTCTGCGGCTGCTCGGGAGCTTGAAACAGCACCATCCGGCCATCGGGATCCAGCGCGAAACCATTGCAGATCACCGGGGTCTCGACGGTCTGTGCGATGACATTGTAGGAAAAGAGCACGTAGTGGCCGGTGGATCGCTGATAGAAAACGAACAGCGTGTCCTCGCCATTGCCCGCCGCGACGCGCCGCTCGAAGCGCAGGCCGGTGCGGCCGGTTTCGTAGGTTTTCACCTCGCCGGTAGCTAACAGGTAACCGTTTGCAAACAGAATCCCCTGGTCTTCGGGTAGCAGCACGCAGGACTCGCCGATGCCGTCCAGCCGGTGGACCTCGTGGGTCTTCTCATTATATACCAGGTGCCGGTGTTTGGTTTCCCGATAGGGCAGGATGCGCAGCACGATCAGCGGTCCGAGAATGGCGTAGAGGACTTCCGCGTCGTCGAGCGTCTGGTCCGCATCCTCGACGGGTTCGGAGTAGATTCCTTGCCCGCTGGCGGTGTTGTCCTCGACCTTGATGGTCAGATCGCCACCGACGGTTTCCACGAACACGCGGTCTTCGATGGAAATGTGCGGGTGTTCCCCGGAGCGATGCATGTCGCGGTGGGCACGCTTCCACTGGAACTCCACCAACTCGGGATAGCGGGCCTCGTGGTCGGAGCGGTTGCCGAGATAGGCGATGGTGCCGTCGCCTTCCAAGCGCCATTTGAAGGTCTTGAAATCGTCCTCGGATTTCCCGATCCGCATCTTCATGTGGACGTGTAGGCCAATGACCATGAACTTCACAAATACCGTATCCCGGTAGTAACGGAACAGCGTTAGGAAATCCTCGTTGAAAGCGGCGTCGCCGAGCACTTCCTCCAGCGGAACCGGATGGAAGGTCTGTTGTTCGTCCAAACGGCAAACCGCGAACACGTCGGCGAGGTCGGTGGTTTGTTTGAGGCCGAACTGGATGTTGTAACCGAGCAGATAGAGTCCGTTGCCGAGACTCACAAGATCGCGCGGGACGCAGTTGTGTGCGGTGGCGACGTGACCGGTCGCCAGCAACTCGGTGGTGATCGCACCGAAAACATCATGCCGAGCGGCGTTGAGCGCCTCGATCCGCTCGCGCAGCAAGGCGGCGTGCTGGTCGAGACGGGCGCGGATGACTTCGTAGGCGCCGCCTTCGAGTTGTTGGGGTGAGTCGCTCATGCGGACGGATTAATCAAAAATGAAGAGGTGAACCACGGAATACTCGGAACACACGGAAGGAAGACGAAGAGACGGGGTTACAGGATGAATCGTTCGTGTTGGGCTTTTGGAAAATGGCCGAAATTGACGAGAAGTCCGACCCGTGTACCCGTCGCCCGCAGATAATTCATGAGTTGGGCGCGATGGCTGTCTTCGATGGTCTTGGCGGCTTTGATCTCAAGGGTGACCTTGCCATAGCAGAAGAAGTCTGGCTCATATCGCTTTCTGAGTTTTCGGCCTTTGTATTCCAGTTCGAGAGGCGGCTTGACGATGAAAGGAACCGCTCGAATCTCAAACTCGATCTCGAGGCACTCCTGATAGACGTCCTCCAGAAAACCACAGCCTTTCTCACGATAAACCTCAAAACAGGCCCCAAGAATCTCGTGTGTCTCCGCTTCAAAAATCAGTGCCATCCTTCTTCCTTTCCGTGTGTTCCGTGTATTCCGTGGTTCATCCTCTTACTTGAGCAACGAAGCCGCTTTCACATCCGACAACCCGAAGCGCTCGGCCGCGCCGAGCATGCCGATGAGGCGCTGGCGTTTTTCACCGTCGGCGGCGCCGACGAGTTTACCTAACAAGGCGGAGACGCTGAGGTTTTTCAAGTCCTCGGTGCCGATGCCGAAGTCCTGGATCC
>JBIPND010000440.1:0-3761 GCA_044374015.1 Luteolibacter sp.
GGAAGCAGGTCGCCCTTGCCGCCTAACATCAACGCGGTGACGCGCTGGACGAAATCCGGGGCGTTTTCCGGGACCAGCGGATTGAGGCGGATGGTGGAGTTAGGTGCATCGGGATATTCGATTTTCACCAGGTTTTCCAACGTGCGATCGACCGCCTCGTAGTTGCGCTGGACCACCGCGTCGCCGCGTTTGCCGTAGGTTTTCTGGATCGCGTATTTGATGGCGGCGATGGCTTCGTCTTTTTCGAGCACGCCGGAGATCGCGAAATAACAGGTCTGCATGATCGTGTTGATGCGTCCGGCCATGCCGCAATCGCGGGCGACGGTGCTGGCGTCGATCGCGTAGAACGAGAGGTTTTTGAGGATGATTTGCTCCTGAATCTCGCGCGGCAGGCGGCTCCACGCCTCATGCGGATCGCCCGGTGAGTTGAGTAGGAAAATGCCGCCGAATTTCGCGTAGTCGAGCACGTTGACCTGATGGAGAAGATCGAAGCGATGGCAGGCGACGAACTCGGCGCTGCGGATCAGATAGGTGGAACGGATTGGCGAGGGCCCGAAACGCAGGTGGGAAACAGTCATCGCCCCGGATTTTTTCGAATCATAGACGAAGTAGCCCTGCGCGTAGTTGTCGGTGCCTTCGCCGATGATCTTGATGCTGTTTTTGTTAGCGCCGACGGTTCCATCAGAACCGAGGCCGAAGAACACGGCTTGTTTCATGCCCGGAGGCACGACTTCGAATTCCGGATCGTAGTCGAGCGAGAGGCCGGTGACGTCGTCATTGATGCCGACGGTGAAAACCGGTTTGGGCGAGGGTTTGGTGAGCTCGTCGAACACCGCCTTGATCATCGCGGGGGTGAATTCCTTGGAGCCCAATCCGTAGCGCCCGCCGATCAGGCGGATGGCGTGGGTGTCTTTCAGCCAGCCCGCGCTTTCCGCCTGGCGGAGGGCGGCGGAGACGTCCAGATAGAGCGGCTCGCCGAGCGCGCCGGGTTCTTTCGTGCGGTCGAGCACGGCAATCGATTTGACCGACGGCGGCAGGACCGCGGCGAAGTCTTCGACGGAGAATGGCCGATAGAGCCTGACTTTGACGACCCCGGTTTTGTGGCCGTTGTCATTGAGCCAGCCGACGGTTTCGGCGACCGCTTCGCCGCCCGAGCCCATGATGACGATCACCCGGTCGGCCTCGGGATGGCCTTCGTAGTCGAACGGTTTGTAAGCGCGGCCGGTGCGGGCCTCGAAGGCGGACATCGCTTCTTTGACGAGACGCGGGAGTTCCTGATAGAATGTGTTACAGGCTTCGCGTGCCTGGAAAAACGCATCGGGGTTTTGGGCGGTGCCGCGGATGACCGGTTTGTCCGGAGTGAGCGCGCGGTCGCGGTTGGCGCGGACGCAGTCGTCATCGATGAGGGCGCGCAGGTCGTCATCGCTCAGCAGCGCGATTTTCGAAACCTCGTGGGAGGTGCGGAAGCCGTCGAAGAAATGCAGGAAGGGCACCCGCGCACGCAGCGTGGCCATTTGGGAAATCACCGCGGTGTCCTGCGCTTCCTGCCCGGAGCCGCCGCACAGCATCGCGAAGCCGGTTTGGCGGCAGGCCATCACATCCGAGTGGTCGCCGAAAATGCTCAACGCATGGGTGGCCAAGGCGCGGGCGGTGACATGCAGGCAAAACGGAATCAGCTCCCCCGCGATTTTATACATGTTGGGAATCATCAACAGCAGGCCCTGCGATGCGGTGAATGAGGCACTCAGCGAGCCGGTGAGCAGCGCGCCGTGCAGCGCACCTGCGGCCCCGCCCTCCGATTGCATTTCGAGCACGCTCGGCACGGCTCCCCAGAGATTCTTTTTCCCGGCAGCCGACCATTCATCGGCGAACTCCGCCATCGCCGAGGACGGGGTGATCGGATAAATGGCGAAAAACTCGTTCATGCGGTAGGCGACGGATGCGACCGCCTCGTTCGCATCAAGGGTCCCCATGGAAGATTGGAGTGTTGCATTCACGTCTCCCATAAACACCCGAAACGCCGGGAGGTCCATCAAGTGCATGATTTGAACCTAGAAAAGCAATTTTCGCACACTCGCTCCGGGTCCGGAGGCGGGATGCCGGGGCGTTTGCTTGGCTGGCCTATTCTTGGCAAGGGGATGCAGAATTGATGATTTGCACCGATTTTCCGCAATGATCGCGGTAACAATCGAAGGTATCATTGAGGGACTCGAACCGTTCAAATGGGATCACGGCCAGCAGGGCGTTCCTTAGCAAGGCCGGGTTTTTGGCCCCATTTGGATTTCTTTTCGGGGCCCGGTCCTCTCGCCAGTAGCTGGCGTCCCGCTTCCAATGGTTGAGGTTTTCCACACTCCAGTGTGCGCGAATCAGCTTGCTGATTTGAGCGGCGGCACGAAGGCAACGTGACCCGCGCGATCCGCAGAGTGAATGAATTCCCGTGGTGGAAATCGAGACTCAGGGATCTCGAAGCAATGCTTGTGAGTCGGGACTGACCACCCCAGCGCAACCCCTGCCAGCCGCCGGGTTTCGATGATTTGCAGTGCCTCCATCCTTCACCTCACGGGCACCGCCCGCTCGCGTCGCTGGCACGGGTGGCTGCGCTTGTCCTCCCGCCACGTCTCCGTTCGCTGCTTGGAACGATCAAAGATTCATAGGATTCGTGGTGCCAAAAAAAACTTCGTAATGACTGGCATCCGCCCCGGGCGCGCCGACGTCCCCGGCGGCATGGTGAATGGGAGGTCAATGGGCAAGCCGTGAACGATCCTCCATTGTCACCTCATTCGCAGGCCAACGAGGACGTTGGCGGTCCCAGGAGAGGGCGACGGGCGCAGGGCGGAACTCAGATGTCGATTTCGCCTTCGAACACAAAGTCGGCGGGGCCGGTGAGGGTGACGTTGGTGAAGGACTGGTCGCCGGTTTTTTCGAAGCCGATTTCCAAAGTGTCGCCGCCTTCGACATCGACCTTGATCGGGCTGGGCGCGCCGGTTAGGAGATGATGGACAAGGGCGGAGGCGACCATGCCGGTGCCGCAGGCGAGGGTTTCATCCTCCACGCCGCGCTCGAAGGTGCGGATGGAAATGTGGTCGGGCGCGAGCACGGCGGCGAAATTGGCGTTGGTGCCGGCGGGGGCGAAGGCGGCGTGGTTGCGGATCGCCGCGCCGAAGTTGAAAACGTCGAATTCATCGAGCGCCTCGGCGCTTTCGAGAAACGCGACGACGTGTGGGACGCCGGTGTTGACGAAATGCAGCGCCAGATCGAGCCCCGGGACCTTGGCTGCGGTGTTGAGTTTGAGATCCTTCGGCTCGGACATCGCGATGCGCACGTCGTCGCCGATCATTTCGGCGGCGAGGGTGCCGGCGATGGTTTCGAAGGTGACTTTTTTCAGGACGATCTCGCCGAGGTGGGCGGTGAAGCGGCCGAAGCAGCGCGCGCCGTTGCCGCACATTTCGGCTTCGCCGCCGTCGGCGTTGTAATAACGGAAGCGGAAATCCGCGCCTTTTTTGGCGGGCTCGACGGCCAGCAGGCCGTCGGCGCCGATGCCGCGGTGGCGGTCGCAGAGCGCGGCGATGGTGTCCGCGTCGAGCGCTTCGGAGAGTGATAGATCGCGATTGTCGACAATGATGAAGTCATTGCCGGCGCCGTTCATTTTGAAGAAGTGGAGGAGCATGGTGGAGGCGAAAGGTGGGCGGGATAAGGCCAACCCTCAATCCAATTATGAGGTTTGATGCTTTAAGGAGGCGCCACATTCCTGTGGCGCAGGC
>JBIPND010000033.1:0-11672 GCA_044374015.1 Luteolibacter sp.
GAAATAAATTTCGCGGTCCAGTCAGACAAACAGATACTCATGTTTCAGCCAGGCTAGCAGTTCATCTTTGCCCTTCTCCGACTTGAGGTCGGCGAAGAGGAACGGGCGGCTGCCGCGCTGCATTTTGGAATCGCGTGCCATTACTTCCAAGTCCGCGCCGACGTAGGGCGCGAGCTCGGTTTTGTTGATCAATAACAGATCGCTGGTGCGGATCGCGGGGCCGCCCTTGCGCGGGATTTTATCGCCCTCGGCGACGTCGATGACATAGATATAGGCGTCGACCAGTTCGGGCGAGAAGGTGGCTGATAGATTGTCGCCGCCGCTTTCGATCAGGATCAGTTGCAAGTCCGGATGGCGGTTTTCAAAATCGATCACGGCGGCCATGTTCATGCTGGTGTCGTCACGGATGGCGGTGTGCGGGCAGCCGCCGGTTTCCACCCCGGTCACGCGGTCCATCGGCAGGACGTTTTCACGCAGCAGGAACTCGGCGTCCTCGCGGGTGTAGATGTCGTTGGTGATGACGGCGAGCGAGATTTCGTCCTTGAGCCACTGGCAGAGCCGCAGCACGCACATGGTTTTCCCGGAGCCGACCGGGCCACCGATTCCAAGACGGAACGGACGAGTGTTAGAGCTACGAGATGAAGAGTCGGGCGTGGGCGCGGGCATGGCGGAGTGAGGCGATTTCGAGGAGGGGATTGAACCAGCCGTCGGGCGGTTGGGTGAGTGCGGCGTCGATTTTTTCGCCGAGTTTCGTCAGCGAGCGGCGGGCGATCAACTGGCAGGCGGTTTGGCCGATGCGCATGAGTTTCATGGAGGCGGCGGTGAGGCCGGCGATGGATTGGAAAGCGAAGGCGCGCGCGGCTTGGGCGACGGGCACGCCGGAAAGCTCCAGCGCGGTGACCACCAGGTGATGGCTGCGGGGGGAAAGGGCGCGGTAGCGGAGGACCCATTCGGAGGGGTCGAGCTTTGCTAACAAGTCGAGCCGCTGCGAGCCGATCCGGCGGCTCGCGTCGCGCAACTCGGCGGGGATGCGCCAGGCGTCGAGTTCGCGGTCCATCGCCAGCAGGGTTTCCGCGTCCTCGGCAAGCGCGGCGGCATGGGCGCGGGCGAAGAACGGGATTTCAAAAGTCAGCAGCGCGGGGAGGATTTGGCGCTCGATGAAATTTTCGAGATCCGCCGCATTTGCAACCACGCCGGCTGCCACCAGTTCCTCAAGCCCGAAGGAATGGGCGTAGGCGCCGGAGGGATAGGCGGTGTCGTTGGCCTGGAGCAACCAGAGTTGGGGATCGATGGGCATTTTTCAACTATCGGGATTCAGGAATGGGCGACGGCTTTCATGGGAGTGAAAAGCACTTCGGGTTCGGAGTGCGGCCATGCTTCCCGGAGCAGAAGCTGGGTCATCGCCTCGTCGTGCAGGACGTGGAGCCGGTCCGGGTGGATCTGCGCGGGGAGGTGCAAATTCCCGACTTTCCAAGCGACAAGCGCCGCATGCCCGGCCGAGCTGAAGGGGATTTCGTAAACCCGCTCGGGCAGCTGGCGGACCAGGTAGTCGCAGCCGTTTTGGTGGAAAATGACGCAGCCGTCGACGAGCCGGTTTTCGAGGTCGAAGCCGAACTCCACGCCATCTTCGGCGACGCCCCGCCAGCGGCGTTTGAGGAAATTCCGCCGTTCGGCGTGAAGTGTGACCTGCTTGGCGGCGGGCAGGTGGGAGGTTTCCGCGAGCATGCGCTGGATCAGGTGCATTGGCGATGGATGAATGGGGAGGGCATTGCGGACTGGCGGTCATGAGCAGATGTCATGCCGTTGCAGTTCAAAATCCTTCGTTTGATGATGAAGGATGACGGGGCAGGCTTGGATTGCAGGAGGATGTTTCTCCACGTAGTTTGCAGGATGAGGTGGATCATTTTCGCGCTACTTACAACCCTTTTGCCGGATGTTTCCGGTCAGGACGTGGAGTCTGTCGTGATCGTGGATGCCGAGACCCGTCCGGTGCAAATCACCCCGCTGGATCTGGCGGATTTCCCGTCACTGCCGGAAGACCGGCGGGACTTGATCGAGAAGGCGCTGGCGGTGGCGCGGAACGGGAGCTGGCTGCCCTATTTGGCAGGCGGCGCGGATCCGGCGACCGGCGGCTTCGATTGTTCGGGCGCGATGTATTTTGTGATGCGGTTGGCCGGGCTGGAGCCCCCGCGCAGCTCGGCTGGCCAAATCGCGTGGCTCAAGGAAAATGGCCGGCTCCACGAGGTGCCTGCGGATGCGGTGGACCTCAAACACGCATCGCTGGCGCACTTGAAACCGGGCGATTTGTTATTCTGGGCGAAGCAAGACACTCCCGGTGTTTCGCGGGTGCATCACGTGGCGATGTATCTGGGCATCGAAAAGAAAGACGGGCGGCCGGTGATGATCAATGCCACGGATGGCCGCAGCTACCGCGGGCAGCAGGCGAATGGCTACGGAATTTACGATTTCCGAGTCCCCAAGGCCGAGTCCCCGTCGAGATTGGTGGGATACGGCACGCCGCCGGGCATCATGGTGGAATGATGCCGGGGCGCGCCTTTCACCTCTGAAAAATCACGCTTTTCCGGGTTTCCCAGGCACCGGCGGAACCTCTTCGGGCATGGTGACCGGGCCTTTTTCGAAGTCCAGCGGGCCGGGCGTGCAGGCCATGCCGAAATGCGGTGATTTGTCGTTGGTCATCAGGTCGTTCCAACGCACCAGTTCGCCGGTGTAGGCGGAGGTGCGGCCCATGATCGCGACCATGGTGGATTCGGCGATGCTCTGCGCATCGTTGAGCGGCTTGCCGGCGATGACGCTGCGGATCAGATCCACGTGCTCCTGGACCATGGCATTTTCGGAATCGAGCTTGATTTCGGCAACGTCGATATTCTTCCCGACCAGCTTGCCGCCGCCGTAACAGACACCCTCGGTGCCGGTGAAAGTCTCGCCGACGCGGCCATAGGTGCCGGTGATCTGGCGGCATTGGCTGTGAATGTGGACGTCGTCACCGAAGTCGTAATCGACGCTGAAAAAGTCGAACATGTTGCCCGTCTCGCGGCGCGCGCGGCCACCGAAGCCAACGGCGGAAACCGGCAGGCGGCCGAGGAACCAGATCGCCACGTCAAGGTTGTGGACGTGTTGCTCGACGATGTGGTCGCCAGAAAGTTCGTTGAAATTCAACCAGTTGCGGGTGATGTAGGCGGCATCCGACTCGCCTTCGTTGCGGCGCTTGGTCCAAGGCACGGTGCCATTCCATTGCACCACACCGCCTTTGATTTGGCCGATGGCCCCCGCGTCGATGAGTGCCTTGTTGCGCAGGTAACTGGCTTGGTGGCGGCGCTGCGTGCCGGCGACGACGCCGAGGCCTTTGGTCTTGGCTTTTTCTCCGGTCGCGATCACGTCGCGCGCGCCGACCGCATCGACCGCCACCGGTTTTTCAATGAAACAATGCTTGCCGGCTTCCACGGCGGCGGCGAAATGCACCGGGCGGAACGACGGCGGAGTGGCCATCACCACGTATTCGCAATCGGTGGCGATCACTTTCTGATAATTGTCATAGCCGTCGAAGCAACGGTCCGCCGCGACGTTGAATTTTTTCCCGGTGGCATCAGCCTTGTCCTTGAAGGCATCGCCCACGGCGGTGACTTCCGGCTCGATGCCGAGGATTTTGCAAGCCGCCATGAAGTCCGCCAGCGCGCCATTGCCGCGTCCGCCGCAGCCGATCAGGCCGACTTTGATTTTCTTGGGTGCTCCCGGAGTGTTGACGCCGAAAACCGGGCTGGCGGCGAGCCCTGCGGCCAGCAAGGTCGAGGTTCCGAGAAATGACCGGCGATTGATGGATGGATTCATGGTGCGTTGGATTTGTGGATCGATGATTGAGTCGGGAGCCGCCGTTCTTCGGGAAATTCACCGGATGCGGCGTGAAAAACTACGGGAAATCCCCCCGCTGACTTACATTCCAGCGGGGAAATTTTCCTACGATCCGCAAATTTCCGTTCAATCCCGCGTATCCACCATCCGACACACCATGCACCACCTCAAACTCTGCCTCCTCCTTAGTCTGCTGCTTGCCCCGCTGGCGCCGGCAGAAAAATCGATTCTGCTCATCGCCGGACCCAAAAGCCACGGGGCCGGCGAACACGAACACCCGACCGGTTGCGAATTGCTCGCCCAGCATTTGCAAGGCAGCGGCCTCGGAATCCAAGCCGAAGTCAGCCTCGGCTGGCCGCAGGATGCCGCGAAAGTCAGCGCCGCCGACACCCTCGTCATCTACGGCGACGGCCTCGCCGACCACGTCGCGAACGGCCACCTGCCCGCCCTGCGCCAGCGCCTCGCTGCCGGAAAAGGCCTCGCCATTCTCCACTTCGCCCTCGAGCCCGGCGACCCGGAGCTGGCCAAACTGCTCGATGACGCGATCGGCGGCCACTTCGATCCCGCATGGTCGGTCAATCCGATTTGGAAAATGACCGCGCCTACCCTCGCCAAGCACCCCGCCACCCGCGGCGTCGCCGCCTTCGACATCGAGGACGAATTTTACTATCACCTCCGTCTCCGCCCGGAAATCGCGCCGCTGCTGCAAGCCCTGCCGCCCGAAAATTCGCTCGGTGCCGACGGCCCGCGCTCCGGCAATCCCGCCGTCCGCAAGGCCCTCGCCGACCAAGTCCCGCAGACCCTCGCTTGGGTCGTCGAAAACCCGAACCAAGCCCGCGGCTTCGGCTTCACCGGCGGCCATTTCCACCGCAACTGGGCGAATGAAAATTTCCGCAAACTCGTGCTCAACGCCATCGCCTGGACCGCCGGCCTCGATGTCCCGGAAACCGGCGTGACCGCCGCCATCGCCGCCGCCCCGGCCTATCAGACGATCGATGAATCCATCGCCCGCGGCACCCCCGACGATGTCCGCGCGTTTCTCCAGGCAAATCCCGACAGCCTGCAAAAAGGCAGCCGCCCCACCTCCCGCTCGCCGCTCGAACAAGCCGTGCTGCGCAACAAACAAGACACCGCGATCCTGCTGCTGGAAGCCGGAGCCGAGCCCAACGTCGCCGACGCCTCCAAGCGCACCCCGCTCCATCTCGCCATCGACCGCAACAACCCGGTGCTCATCACCGCCCTGCTCAAAGCCGGCGCCAAACCCGACCTCCGCGACAAGGACGGCTGGACCCCGCTCCACCATGCCGCCGCCAAAAACCAGCTCGCCACCGCCAAGGCCTTGCTAGACGGCGGGGCCGATCCCACCACCCTCAGCGACCTCGGCGGCACGCCGCTCCACGAAGCCGCCGCCAGCGGGGGCAAGGAAATCATCGCGCTTTTGTTAACCACCAAGATCGACCCGTCGATCAAATCCAAGGAAGACGTCACCGCCCTCGACATCGCGAAAAAATACAAAAACCAACCCGCCATCGACGCGCTGACCGCGGTCAAATAGGGATATTGCGCCGTCGCAAAGCGGGTGTAAGTGACGGCCATGAATCGATGGCACGCGGCATATCAAGGCTCACTGGCGGCGGACGCACTGGCGATGCCGGTGCATTGGTATTACGACCGCGACGCGCTGCGGCGGGATTACGGCACCGTCGATCATTTCATGGCTCCGCGGAATCCGCACCCGGGCAGCATCTTGTGGCGCTCCACTTATCAGCCGCTCAACGCCCGCGGCGACATCCTCCGCGAGCAGGCGCAATATTGGGGCCAGCGGGAAATCCACTATCACCAGTTTCTCCAAGCCGGTGAAAACACCCTGAACTTCAAACTCGCCGCGGAGTTATATGAACTTGTCAAAACACGCGGCGGTTACGATCCGGATGCTTGGCTGGAGTGTTACATCGCACGAATGTTAGAACCGGGCTGGCATCGGGACACCTATGTGGAGGAATACCACCGGGCGTTTTTTACCCGCTACGCCCAAGGCAAGCGGCCCGCAAAATGCGGCATCAGCGACGAGCACATCGGCGGGCTCGCCACGGTTCCTGCGCTCGTCGCCGCGCTGGAAGGCACGCCGCGCGAGGAGCTGAGGGGGATTGTCAAACAACACGTCGGCCTGACCCACGCGCATGCGAATGTGCTGCGCGCCGCCGACACTCTGGTGCGCCTGTTATGGGCGGTGACCGAGGGCGAACCCCTGCGCGACGCGATGCGCCGCGAGGCCGGCGATTGGTTGTCCGGCAACAAGGCGGAATCGTGGCGGGAGCAGCCGGACACCCAGGTGATCGGCGCGCGCTTCAGCCCGGCCTGTTATATTGCGGAGGCGATGCCGGCGGCGCTCTATCTGGCGTGGAAATATCACGACGATTTCGCCGCCGGGATCACCGCGAATGCGATGGTCGGCGGCGACAACTGCCATCGTGGGGCGGTGGTCGGAAGTTTGTTAGGCGCGGCCAACCCCGCAACGCGGCTGGCCATGCCTGCCGCCGCCGCAGGTGCGCGTGAAGAACACGGAAAAGCGTGAACTCCGGCCGCAGCGGTCAAAAGTTCAGCAGTCCATCCGTGCCGCCGAGGCCGAACATCAGGTTGAAACATTGCACCGCTTGGCCGCCGGCACCTTTTCCGAGGTTGTCCTCGGCGCTCATCAGGATGACGCGGCCGGTGCGCGGGTCGTGCTGCCAGCCGATGTCGATGAAGTTGGTGCGGGTGACGTTCTTGGTGTCGGCACAGCCGCCGCGGCCGAGGAGGCGGACAAAACCGGCGTTTTGATAGGCCTGTTCGAGCGCGGTGCCGATGGACCCGGGGGAGGCGCCCTCGCGCAGCTTCGCGGTGGTGGTGGTGACGATGCCCGAGTTCACCGGGATCAGGTGCGGGATGAAGGTGATGGTGACTTTTTCCGCGGCGGCGAGGCTGAGTTCCTGCTCGATTTCGGATAGATGGCGATGCTTCGGCACACCGTAGGCGCGGGCGCTTTCGTTGCACTCACAGAATAACAGACTGAGATCCGCCTTACGGCCCGCGCCGCTGACGCCGCTCATCGAGTTGGCGACGATGGTGTCCGGCTGGATCAAATTTTCGCGCAGCAGCGGAAGCAGTGGCAGCAGGATGCTCGTCGGATAACAACCCGGCGCGGCGATCAAACGTGCGGCCTGGATGGCCGGCGTGCGGATTTCCGGCAGGCCGTAAACCGCCTCGTCGAGCAGGTCCGGCGCGGGGTGCGGGTGGCCGTAGAATTCCTCGTAAACCGCAGGGTCGCGCAAACGGAAATCCGCGCTGAGGTCGATGACTTTCAGCCCGCGCTCCAACAGCGCGCGCGCGATCTCCGCCGCCACGCCGTGGGGCAGCGCGAGGAAGGCGACCTTTGCCCCGGTCGCGGCGATGGCGTCCGGGTCCGGTTCGATGAAGGTCAGATCCGCACCCGGTGCTTTTTGAAATCGTGGAAACACCGCGCCCAGCGGTTTCCCGGCCTCCGCACGCGAGGTGACGGCCACCAGTTCGACGCCCGGATGGCCCAACAGCAAACGGAGCAGTTCCATCCCGGTGTAGCCGCTGGCTCCGACGATGGCGGTCTTGATGCGATTCATGCGGGGGAAATGTCAGGAATTCCCGCCCTTGCCAATCCGGATTTGTGTCAGGAATCGAACTCACCTTTTTCAGGGCTTGCCAATCCGCAATTCGCCTGTTTTCTTCCCCGTCCGTTCACGAAACGGGCTGTAGCGCAGTCTGGTAGCGCACCTGCCTGGGGGGCAGGGGGTCGTGGGTTCGAATCCCGCCAGCCCGACCAACACTGATTATCAATTGGTTGTGTGACCCAAAGGCCTCTGTTGGCCATTTTCGGCAACATTTTGGCAACAGATCGAATTACCTGAGAGTCAGGCAGATCCGACGAAATCCGCCAACGTGAGTTCGCTCGAAAACGCGGTTCTGGTCAGTCTCTGCGATCCCAGATTTGGCATAAAGCGAGTGCCTGGGATCAGATCGATGTGCTTTCTCAGGAAACCATCCCGCAGGCGGTGCCCTAGTCGAGATCGTGAAGAGACTGTCGGACAGCCGTGACTATCGATGTCACCTCTCCGAAGTCCTGAGGAAACCGGAGTAGCCCGGCCCTGTCTTGCCTCTATGGAAGGATTGGACTTAGGCATGGTTGATCGGTTCACAAATGCCGGTGCTTCAGACCATGGGACCTTCATCCGAGATGACCTCACCGTGGTCGCAGTTGTTGTAAGGTAAACAATTTGGAAACAAGGAGCGATTCAATGATTCGTGATTCCCTGCGCCAGATCCATGCGCCAACAGTCACACGAAAAAAAAGCGCCCCATCAGGAATGGGCACGCGCAAAAGCTATCCGGGTCAGCCATGGGCTGACCGCGCCGCAGCTGATGCGATACGCCGACGATGGACTGATCCGCACGTCCCACATCCGCCGCCCCGGACAAACGCGAGGCGTTCGTCTGTTTCACGTCGGGGACATCGACGCGCTCATAACTGCATCGATCGAGAACACCAACCACGCCGAATGATCAGCAGACCGAAACAAACTACAAAAATGACATCCATCAACATGCATAATTTTCAACCCATGCTCCTCGACCGAGGCGTCATTTCCTCCGTTTTCGAGGTCACGCCTGAGGTCATCAACAACCGCACTGGGTTCAATCAAAAATACGACACCAACATTCTCGACATCGACCCTGGCTCAAGACAACGCGATGGCGAAGACCAGAAAACGCAGAAAATCATCTTCGGCAGCTACGGCGGCATTGTCGTCTTTACGGAGCGGAATTCCAGCGGTCGCTGGCTTTCCAACGGCATTCATTTCAACGCACGCAACGCCCTTTATCGTCACAATGGCCACCGCTTGAGCGTCGAGGACTATACGGTCGCTCTCACCATTCTCCGCGAACAGGTCGCCAAAATCCAGAATAGGCCGGACGACATCATTCACATCGTGCCGGGTGTGCATCCTGAGTCCAACGCATCCTGGAGCATGTTGGAGCTGACTTTCGACCTTCCTGACCCTGACGGCCAACTGGAAGACCGTGTCTTCAAAAATCCGCACTTTCCGAAGATGAAAGAGGGGTTTCGCTTCCGGAATGGTAAGGTGCAGATCGGCTCCTCGGATGGTCCGTTCCGAATCAGCTTTTACCGCAAGGACAAGCAGATGGCCAAACTCCTGCGCAAGTGTCGCATCAAGGACGCCCCAAGGATGTTGCGGGTCGAGGTGACTCTGTCGCAGAAAAAGCTGCTGGAGCACCTCGGCACCCCCAAGAACACCCGAATGATCGATGGTAGGAACCGCCTCGTTCGTTTTACTCCCATCGACCTCACCGAGTGCCTCCTCCATATCGTGACCCAGCTTCAGGGCTGCTACGCGCCTATCGATGGCGGTGCGTGCAAAGGTAAGAGCATGGACAAGACTGGCCGCTTGATGGCCTGGGTTGCTACACGCTATAACATCCCACTCGTCGAGTTGTTTGACCTCTATGAGACACAGATCGGCTACAGCAAGGAAACCGCAGGAAGGCAGCGCCGTGCTGCTCACTCGATGATGGCAAGAATCAGTCCGCTCAGGCTCGATGAAATCTTCTCAGACGCCAACTTGCAGCGGCAGCCAAGCATCGTGATCCCGGAGCTTGAGGCGACCGTCGCCTATCGACGGCAGCAGGTAATGAGCGCCCTCGACATCGAGATGACCTACGGCCAGCCGCTGCCCTTTCCAATCCAGCTCGCGTGACAAGCTTCCCCCATGAAACCGACGAAAAAGACAAAACATCTTTTAGCTCTGCTTCCTGGCCTCGAGTGGTCCGCGACGGTCGAGAAGGCCGAGGACCGTAACGACACGCCTGAGCGCCATGGCCGGTGGTGGGTGCGCAGCTCAGCGCAGCAACAGATCTGCCCTGCCACCGGGCAACCGCTCGGTTGCCGCCATTCTCTCATGCGCGGCTCCCAGATCGCCCGCGCGGTGTCGGTACCGATGATGCGCGGGCCTTCACCGCTCATGCCGAGTTCCACAACACGCACGAGTTGTCGAACGGAACCGCACAGCCCGGCTCCCCCATCCGGATAAGCACCACCTCCGCAGCACGCACAGACCGACAGCGCACTGTGGCGAGAGACAAGCGCCGAACGCTTTGCCATCGCACTGCGCAAACTGAGAAGTTTGAGAAACACTACCTACCATTATGAAAACCACTTTTTCTCCCGGCAAACGCGCCGGATCTAAACCAAACACAATGGACAACGATGACGTCGTTACCATCGATGAAGCCCGTCAGAGGCTAGGCACTGATGCGCCAACCCGCGATGCATTCCACAAGGCCAACAAACGCGGCACGTTGGCGAAGCTGCCACAACAGGAGGATGACAATACATTCCGCTTCCGCTGGGGCGACATCGTTGCATGGAGGGTGGATGGAGCCTTAAAAAAATCTGACAGCCTCAAGCAAAAGCGCGCCAAGCGTTCCCTTGCCGTAATCGAAGCCACCTCAAACCCGCCGGAATCCTCACCGCGGCCGACCGTAGCGGAACAGTCATTGTCGTTATCGACAACGCATGTCCTGCTGGGCGCGGCGGCTAATATCGATCAGCTCACCGCTGGCAGTGAATCCGCCCCCTCCGAGCCACTGCCTGCGCTGGAGCAGGCGGATCTCGATTACCTGGCCGAGCGCGAAGCGATTGTACATTCCGGCATCAAGGCCAGCATCACAGCCGCCAAGGCATTACACGAAATCAAGAATTACCGGAATGGCCTGCTCTGGAAAAAGCAATTCCTCACCTTTGAGCAATACCTGCACGACAAATGGGACTACAAAAAATCCCATGGCTACCATTTGGCGGAAGTTGGCGGCTTCGTTGCCGAGCTTGTCTGCAACGATTCCGCAAATGCGGAAAAATTGCCAGTGAGCGAAGGTCAGCTTCGTCCTCTCTTTGCAGCGGTTCCCAAAGAGCACCGGGTTGAGTGCTGGACCGAGATAGTGGCTGACAAAAATCCGGCGGACCTGACCGGCTCGATGGTCGCGGCGGAAGCCAAGAAGTTTGTTAATAAGAACGGACTTGCGAGCGAGGTTTCGAAACCCAAGCAGGACCCTGCGGCAGATAGGAAGAAAGATGCGCCCAAGTCACACGCTCTGATGTCCGCGCTCTCCGGACTCCAAAAAACCCTGCGGTTGTTCACGGCTTCCACTGAGAAACTGACGGACGAGGAGCATGTCCAATTAAAGCTGGTGCGGGGAGAGCTTGATCGCTTCTTCGAGCAAGCCCTGTCTGCCGATCATGGTGGAGAGGAGGTCCCATCATGATCTCGGGACTTCTCGATACACCTGCGACGATTGAGCGCAATCACTTCAAATACAAAAGTCTCAGTTCATGGGCCTTGAATTATTTCATGGGGTGCGTCCATGGGTGCCGCTTTTGCTACGTCCCGGATACCAGCGTGAACAAACAAAAAGCGCTTCTCAAAGCTTACGGTGTCAACGATCCGGTGGCGGATTGGGGCGCTTACGTCCTGGCTCGACCCTGGAACGAAGCGAAATTCATGGCGAGCTTACGGGCAGCTGAAAGCCTTGATCCTCGCCAGCTCAACCCGGACGGGAATCGCGCGGTATTCTTGTGTAGCACAACCGATCCGTATCAGGTCATCCGAAATGACGAACCGGAAAAACAGAAGTTATTGAACGAGCATGCCCGTCGAATGGTGCGCAAGTCCCTCATCGCCACTCGCGACCACTCGACACTCAATGTCCGGATTCTGACA
>JBIPND010000441.1:0-3760 GCA_044374015.1 Luteolibacter sp.
TGCTGCCGATGCTTGCCCAGCCGTTCCAGACCACTTGGCCGCTGTTGTCCGCGGCATGGCCATTGATGGCAATGCCCCAAGCCCGGAGGTTGTCCGCGCAGCGCGCGAGTTGCGCGGCTTGCCGGATCCGCTGGATGCCGGTGAAACTCAACGCCGCGAGGGTGATGATGATTAGAATCACCACCAGCAGTTCGGTGAGCGTGAATCCGGAGGCGAATCGCGAAGTGGCGAGTGGGTTTGGTTTTGGCTTCATCAAAGAAACGTTAGCTGCATTGCGGAGTTTCGCAAACTCCCCCAAACGTGTTAATTCCCGGCGCTTGTCGCTGAATGGAAAACGCCCCGTCCGCAGCAGCGGACGGGGCGTTTTGAATCACTTTGCCGTGGGGATGGAACGAGCTCAGGGAGTGACCACCAAGCGGGCGAAATTCTTCACGGGGCCGGCCGGGAAGGTATAAGTCACATTGTTGCCGCTGACCACGACGTTGCCGCCGAGGGTTTCATTCGTCCAGCTTCCGGCCGCAAGGGTGGTGGAGGTTTGAACGACATAGTCCGTGCCATAGGTGCCGGTGTAGCCAGCTCCAAACGTCCAGGTGACGCTGCGGCTGCCGCCAACGGTGGTCACGCCCGGCAGCGGGGTGAAGCCGGTGGTATTACCGTTAGGTCCGCCGATGAAGAACTCGACGCCGTTGGCCACACCGTCGTTGTCATGGTCTTCGTTGGCATTGGCGGAAGCACCATTCAGGCTGGCCCAACTGCTGTAGCCGGCGGGGGCGCTGGTCGAGACGAGTTTGATCTGGCTGTTGGTGCCGGTGCCGTAGTCAAACGTATAACCGGTGGGCGGAGCGACCCCGAAGGTTCCCGTCAGCGTGCCGCTGTAGTTGGCGATTACGTATTGGGCATCATCGAGCGTTCCACTGATGGTGAACGCCACGTTGGCGTCGCTGATGTTGAGCGAGGCCGCATCGATGCGTCCGCTGGAACCGGCACCTGCAGCATCAAGGCCGATGGTGATGGGCTGGGTACTCGCCGGGGCATAGGTGCCAACCGTGGTGTCGAGTTTCGCACCGGCTGCGAGGGTCACGGAGGCGCTGCCCGCGATGTCACCATCTCCGGACAGGGCGAGCGTGCCGGCAGTGACCATGGTGGCACCGGTGTAGGTGTTGATGCCGCTGAGGGTCAAGGTTCCGGTCCCAACCTTGGTCAGGCGGGAGACACCGGCGTTGTCTTTGATCGTGCCCGCGAAAATCGAGTCCGTTCCAAGCGATCCAACGGTCCAGTTGGTGAAACGTCCGAAGACAGGACCGCCACGGATCGCTGCGCCAGCCGAGCCGGAAAGCTCGCCGATGGTGTGGACCGTTTGCGTGCCCTCGCCAGTCGGTGGATTCACCGATTGATACATGTTCACGCCGTCCGCCAGGTTGAGTTTGCCGCCGGCCAGTTGCAGGCCGGTGCCACCGCCACCCAGGGCGATGCGGAACTCGTCGCCGCCGGTCCGGGAGGTGACGTTAACTTGACCGGTGAATGCCGACCAGTTGCCAGTCACATCGCCGCGCACATAGTTGACGCGCAAGTCAAGCGTGCCGGCTCCGGACAACGCGCCGGACCAGGTGCCGCGCGGCATGCTGTAGAACGAACCGCTCTGGCCTGTCGGAATGATCAGCTCGTTGGAGAACGCGGGGTTGGTGCTGTTGTCGTTGGCGTTGCCGCGAAACATGGTCAGGTTCGCGCCATTGCTCAGGGTCACGGCACCGCTGCCCAATTTGGCACCCTCCGCATTCAGAGTCACACCACCACCCTCAATCGAGGTTCCGGCGGTATAACTGTTGGCTCCCGAAATGGTTTGAGTTCCGGTGCCGACTTTTTTGATCGAGCCATCGCCGCTCAGCACGCCGGTATAAGTCTGGTTGGAGTTGTTGCTGCCGAAGGTCAGGGCGACCGGAGCCAGATCGAAGTTGCCAAGCACGATATCACCGCTGCCGCCCAAGGCGCCGAGTGAGACCGCGGTGAGGCCGGTGCCAAATTCGAGACCGTTGGCGGAGTTCATGTAGAGGCTTTTGCCATCCAGGACCGTGCCGGTTGTCAAAATCAATTTACCGCTGGTGACGGTGCCGTAGGTCCAGCCGCTGGCTATGTTGTTCATGGTGACGGTCGGGCCGTTGACGACGAAGTTCATCGCGCCGCCACCGCCGGAATTGGAGTTGATGATCACATTTCCAGCACCGGCGAAGGTGAAGGTTTTGCTGTTCCCCTGGTTGCTCAGTCCACTGTTGACCGTCAGTGTGCGCCCGGAAGCAACACTGATGGTAGGATTGTATGTGCCACTGGAAATCCGCAAACTACCACCCGTGAGCGTCACATCCACAGTCGAGGCGGACATATCGATAAATGAGCTTTGATAGGCGGTACTGGTTCCGCTCCAGTTGAGGGTGATATTACCGGCCGGGTTGAGGAACCTCAATGTTCCGACCGCATATTGCAAATAGGACGCCGCAACGTCGAGAGGACCGGATGTGATGGTGTTGTCAAACACGAGGGTGTCGGCACTCGTTGGAGTCACGTTCTCCGTCCAGGAAGAGGCGGTCTGGAGGCTGAGCGTATTGTTGGCCTTGTGAAGGTCAGCAGCGCGGACGGAAGTGACGGCGCAGAGCGAGGCGCAGACGATGATGGATGAGCGCGAGAGGGGGGCGAACGCGGCGATGAGTGAATTCAACTTGGGCTTCATGAGGTGATGATATGGGAACTCTGGAGAGATGTGATGAATATTTGGATCGGGCGGTTGCGCCCGGATGTGGGGTTAACGTCACCCAGCATTGTTGCAGCGTCCACTACCCCGATGGGGTTACCGGTTTTGTGAACAGGAAGATTTGCTCCCGGTGCCGGTTACTACCGAGCGCGGAGATCCCGGTTGGAGGCAGTGTTTCCGGCACGCCTTCCCAGGGGCGAATCGATAAGACTCGCAACCCGGGGCGGCCGGCGCGCTTTTGATTTTAGCATGGGCGATTCATGGGCCGGGCCGACTGAAGTCGGCGCTCCATTTCGCTCCGCGAAATTTTACCAAGCATGGCGGGTGCCGGGAGCTTCAGCGCATGCCGCGGGGGTCCTCGCGGGAGTCGCGGAACTTCATGGCCGCCTCGGTGCGCGAGTGGACGTGGAGTTTTTCATAGATGCGCCGGAGGTGGACGCGGACGGTCTCGACGCTGATGGTGAGGCGATCGGCGATTTCCTTGTTGGCGAGGCCCATGGTGAGTTGCTCGAGGATTTCGGTTTCGCGTTTGGAGAGTTTGATATCCTCGGCACCGGGTGCTTTGGCCGGTTGGTGAAAGGCCTCTACCACGCGGCGGGCGATTTCCGCGCTCATCGGCGCGCCGCCGGAGCGGACATCGCGGATCGCCTGACGGACTTCCTCGGGGGTGGAGCGCTTGAGCAGGTAGCCGGAGGCGCCGGCCTTGAGGGCGGCGAAGATCTGGTCGTGATCGCGATAGACGGTGACCATGATCACCTGGATTTCCGGCAGGTGCTGCTTGATGCGGGCGGTGGCCTCGATGCCCGACATGCCGGGCAGATTGATGTCCATGAGCACCACTTGCGGGCGGAAGGCGTCGATTTTTTTCAAGGCCTCTTCGGCGGTGGTCCAGACCCCGAGACAGCGGAAATCGGAGGCGGATTCGACGATTTTGCGGAGCCCGTTGGCAAGCGCGGCGTTGTCCTCGACGATGGCGATCTCAGTCACGGACTCCTTGGATGCTGGCATGGGTCTAGG
>JBIPND010000442.1:0-3755 GCA_044374015.1 Luteolibacter sp.
TCGGAACTCGAAACGAGCGCACCGCTGTGAACATTGATGAACCAGGCGGTCGTGCCCTCGGACAAGGTGGCGGTGGCGTGCCAGTGGCCGCCTTTTTCTGCGAGCTTGGCGGGCGTCTCCAGCCAGGTCCGCGAGCCGGTGATGCCGGAACCCGTGGTGGAGACCAAGGTGGCGCGATCCAGCGGCTTGGATGAGGTGAAGGAGACGCGGGCGGTCCTGCCATCCGCGGCGGCAGTGGTCTGGACGCACCATGGAGCCTCCTCTCTAACAATGCTTTCTGCGAAGGCATAACTTTCCGGCCGGTTCCATGGCGGGCCATGGCCGTGGCCCATGTTAGGGACCAGCGCCACCATGCGGGGGCCGGGCGCCCGACGGTAGCTCGCCGCCTGGTGATCGAGCGGGAAGTGCTGATCCTGCGGCCATGAAAACCAGAGGACCGGCAGCTTCGCGCGGTCCAGGCGCAGGAGGGGGTCCCAGACCTGCTGATAGAGAAGGTTTCCGCCGAGTGCGCGGCCGTATTGATTTGCGACCAAGGAAAGATCGCCGCAGCCATAGGTGGGGATGGCGAAGGCGAAGCGGGGATCGATGCCGATGACGGTGCTGGTGATCACGCCGCCCCATGAGATGCCCATGATGCCGATCTTTTCCGGATCCACACCGGGCAGCGAGCGGAGCAGTGAATGGGAGAGAATCGTATCCGCGACCGCGTGGTAGATCCATTGGTCGCGCAGGGGTTCCTTGGAATCGCCATAGATTCCCACACGGCCCGGGCCACCCGATTCATGCCGCTGCCATGCCTTGGGATTCGTCTCGGAGCGATTGGAGGTTTGCCCCTCGACGGCGATCGCGATGGCTGCGAAGCCGCGGTCGTTCCACTCCTGCACCCATGACTGGAAGGCCGTGCCGCCGCCGCCGTGGACGAGCACGATGCCAGGCAGTTTGCCGGATGGATTTTTCGGAACGCCGAGCCAAGCGAAGACCTTGGTGGGTTTGCCCTTCCACTCAAGCGCGTCGAAATAGATTGCCTTGATTTCGCCGGCGGCGGGAAACCCCTCGGCTTCGCGCATGGCGGGAGCCTCGGTGAGGCGGGCAAGATTCTGCACGAGCTGCCGCGGCGCGGAGAAGTCGTCCGCGTGGCAAAGCCCGGCGACAGCAAGAGCGATCCCGGCGTACCGTGACAGATATTTTGACTGAATGCGCCCGAACGAGGGGGAGATTTCCTGCGGATTGAATGAGTGGTTACGAAGCACGTAGGTTTTGAACATGATAAAACCTGCCCATGCCGTCCATCATGTGTTCACAGGATGGCTGGAGCAGCGGGGTTTATATGCTGTCGCGGAATCAGAATCTCCGCCTTGATCAAGAGTCACCAGCGGTGTGCGGGAGGCGGCCGTCAAGTTGGTGACACCAGAAACGAAGACCTTCGGATTCGAGCAGGCGGGTGCTTGATCCATGCGTTTGGAGCCGCGGCCTCGCGGCCCGCTGCAGCGGGGAGCAAGGCGGGGAAACCTATCAGCCATTTTAACTCTTTGGCGGGAAAATCCCCAGACGATACGCGATGTTGATGGCGGCGGGAGCGTTATGGACCTGAAGCTTCTCGTAAATATGCTGAACGTGGGAATCGACAGTCGGGTAGGTGATGCCGAGTCGCTCCGCAATTTCCTTTTTGACACAGCCCTCGCCGAGGAGGGCGAGGATTTCCAACTCGCGTTCGGACAGCGTCGCGTCGGTGGAGGTTTTCGGCAGGCGGGCCTGGAGGGTTTTGAGGAGAAACCTAGCCACGCCGGGGTCGAGCGAAGCGCCGCCGTCGATCACAGTCCGGATGCCTTCCTTGATCTGGGTGATGGTGGAGGACTTCAGCAAGTAGCCCGCCGCACCGAGGGCGATCGCACGCAGGACGTCGGCCTCACAGTCGGACTGGGTCAGCACGATCACCTTTGCCTGAGGAGCGGTGCTGGTGAAGTGCGGCAGGGCATCAAGGCCTCCCATGCCGGGCAGGCGGAGGTCCAAAAGAATGACGTCCGGGCTACCCGGCACCGAGCCATCGCGCAGGCTGCGCAAGGCGATTTCCGCAGTGCCAAACTCGCTACTCAGCTCGATGGCGACATCGCGCGAGAGGGCGAGGCGGATCGCCTTGCGGAATTCCGGATTATCTTCGACGAGCATGACGGTGACCGGGTCGTTCATTTGAGGATGCCGAATTTGCGGGATTTGAGTTTGAGGACGATGCGGGTGCCACCGGCTCCGGGCGGATCCACCGAGAGGTCCGCGCCTAGCAGGCGGGCGCGACGTTTGAGCGACGATGGAGGTCCGTTCGCAATCCCGCAACCGTTATCAGAGATCGTTAGGACGATTTCACCGGGGCTCGCGACCAGTCGCGTGGTCGCCTCCGTGGCACCGGAGTGGCGGATGATGTTGATGAGGGCTTCCTTGTGAAACAAATAGAGATCGATGCGTTTGCGGCGGGGCAAGCGGCCCAGGATTTCCTCGCCTTCGAGCGTGATCGAGTGCTCCAGATCCGCCAGCAGGCGGCCGGAGTCGCGGCGCATTTCTGCGACCAGATCCTCGCAAATGCCCTTGGCGACGATCATGTGGGCGCAGTTCCGTGCGGCGGACCCGGTGCGTTCGGTCAGGCTGCGGATGCGATCGAGGGTATCCACCAGATCCTCGCGCGAATCCACGGCATCCTTGGCAAGATCGCCGAGCAGGCCGATGGCGTGGAGATTGGCGCCGAGCTCGTCATGCAAATTCGCGGCGATTCTCTCACGGATGTTCGTCTCCTGGCGACGGGCGCGAAAGTGATAGTAAAACAGGATGAAGGCAATCGCCCCGGCGAGCAACGCGGCGAGCCAGAACATCCAGGTCAGCACGGTCCGCTGGCGCGCGTGTTTTCCGGACAACTCCGCGGCCACCAGCGGGCGGGCGGTTTCCAGATCATGGCGACGGGCGAGCTCGCCCAGCCATTGCCGAACCGGCAGGATGCGGCCGTAAAGGTTATGGCCGTCGGTCAATGACTCGAAGCGGCGTCCGGAGCTGGCCGGACTGAAGGCGGCGCTTGCCGGTTGGCCGACTGCCACATTCCGGCCATCGGCAAGCACCTCGATCTCGGCATAGCCGATCCGGGTGCCATGCCGTCCGGATTCCTGGGATAAATAGGGGTCGAGTGCGATCAGTCGCAAGTAGCGGCAGCCGTGTTCCCTGAAGTTCCACTCCATGATCGGCCCCAGTTCGTAGATCGAGGTCGGGCTTGCCTCCATCAGAAGCCGCGCAGCGGTGAACCCGGCATCGTTCGCCCCCTCGATGCGGAAACGGCGAGGCAGGGCGTAATCGCCGGGGTAGACCTGGGGCACGGTGTCGCTCTGGTCCACCGCATGCAGTCGGATCCCTGAAACGGGTTGTTCCCGCTGGAGGTCGATTTCAATCGACGGGCGGTCGCCGATACCGATCGCACTGATGAAGGCCAGGCTCGGGTTTCCACGCCCCGAGTTCATGACGTAGGGCAGGATGCCATCCACCAGAAACAGCGGGTTCCAAGCCGGCGACTCTCCGTCATTCTGTGAAATGCTGACCGGCCGCTGAAGCGCCAGATTTTCCTGATCGGCGAAGACCAGCATCTCGGCGAGCTGGAAGATATATCTTCCATCGAAGGCCCGGCGGGACAGGCGGTCCGTCTCGATTCTCACCCAGGACGCCCGGATACCGCCTGTCGGCACCACCAGCGGCGCGATGCGCGGCAACAGGTGGGCGGTGTCGCG
>JBIPND010000443.1:0-3735 GCA_044374015.1 Luteolibacter sp.
TGGGCGATCCAGCAATCAAAATCGGCGGACGCGCCCGCCGCGGGTGCGAAGCGATCGACAACATTGAACTCGATGGGCAGGCGTCGCTCTCTCACCAACTTGTGCCAGGTGTCATGGATCGCGAGCGCATCGGGATCGAGGGGCGCGCGACTGACGGCGAAGTGGCAGTCCGCGGGGGCCAGCGCGGCCAGCAGCACCAGCTCGCCGAGGTTCTTGCGGCGGATGCCACGGACGGGCGCGAACAGAATGGACGGACCGCGAAATTCATTTCGCCCGGGTGCGGCGGGGCAGGGGACCGGGTTGGTGAGGACGCTGGAGTTTTCCTCAGGCAGCCCGGCTGCGGTGAAAATGGCGCGGTCGCGGGTATTCAGAAACGCGTAATGGATGCGCGGCGAGAACGGATAGATTTTTGCGCAGTTGGAAATGAGCGGATAATTCTGTGGGCGGCCGTTTTCCGCGAGGTCGTGAATTTGAAGGACCAGCCGTTCGCCGGCTTCCGCCAGCAGGGCCACCACCTCGGCGAAGAGGCGGTTTTTCCCCAGCGAGTGGTTGTGGAAATGCCAGAGGTCGGGCGGCGCGCCGAGGGCATCGGTGGCGGCGGTGCGAAGGGCACCGGCGAGGATTTCCGCGGTGAGCCCGCCCGGCGACGGGAGGTAGCCGAGCCCTGGAACCTGGCGGTGCGCCGGGTGCGACGCGGGTGCACCTGTCAGAATGACGTGCGGGATCGCGGCGGCCTGCAAGGCGTCGGCGGCCGTTTCAATGACCCGGGCGACCCCGCCGAGGCTGAGATGATAGTGAACAATGGCGACGCGCATGGTGAAATGGCGGGTCCAGTCCGGCCGCGCCTGTGCTTGGGAGTTGATCGCTGGCAGGAGGCCGTGGCGATTTTATTCACCATCCATGAATTTTCACCTGCTGCGACGAATAAGGGTTCATTCTTCTTGACTCGTTTTGGGATGAAGCCTAAATCGCCGCTCCCAAACGAACTTTTACCTCTGATTCCCATGGCCAACGCGCAAGTAATTCTCAAAGAAAAAATCGAAGGCCTTGGTGCCGAAGCTGATGTTGTCAAAGTCCGCGCCGGCTATGCCCGCAACTTTCTGATTCCACAAGGCAAGGCATTCGAAGCCAGCAAGTCGAACCTCCGCCACGTCGAAGCGCTCAAAGTGAACCGCGCCGCCCGCGAAGCCGAGGAACTGGTGGTTTTCCAGGAGCTCGCCGTCAAGATTTCGAAGATCAAGCCGAAGTTCACCCTTTCCACCGGTCAAGGCGGCAAGGCCTTCGGTTCGGTCACCAACATGGACATCCACAAGGAACTCGAAGCCGCTGGCATCGTGATCGACCGTCACGCGATCGAGCTCGAAAAGCCGATCAAGAAGTCCGGCAAGACCGAGGTTTCCGTTCGTCTTCACCCGGAGGTGATCGCCACGCTCATCATCTCGGTGGACGCAGGTGACACCAAGGAAGAGGAAGGCTGAGCCACTCCGCTTCCTTCCGGATCCCACTCATTTGAAAAACCCCCGGCTCGTGAATCGAGCCGGGGGTTTTTTGCATCCACATCGCATCGCCCAACGACAGGCGATGACTCCAGACAAAGGGGTTCAGACGATTCCCTGGCGCAGGGCCTTGGATACGGCTTCGGTTTGCGAGCGGACCTGAAGCTTGCGATAGACCGAGCGCAGGTGCATGTCCACGGTGTGCTGGGAAATGCAAAGCTCGTCGGCGATTTCCTTTTTGATCAGTCCCTTGACCAGGAACCGCAGGACCTCCTCTTCGCGGCTGGTCAGCGGCTCGATGTGCTCGACCGGGCCATAGCGCGCGAATCCCTGAAGGATCATGCTGGCAATCGGCGCGCTGAGGGCCGAGGCGCCTTGGATGACGTTGCGGATGCCTGATAGGATTTCGTCCGGATCGGCGGTTTTGAGCAGATAGCCGGAAGCCCCGTTGCAGATGGCGCGATAGACTTTGTCGCGGTCGTCGGAGGCGGTTAGAATCAGGACCTTCACTTCCGGCAGCAGCACGCGGATGTCGCCAAGAATCTCAAGCCCGTCGCGGCGCGGAAGTCCCAGATCGAGCAGCAACAGCTCCGGGCGCTCGTTGGAGAATTTCAGTTTGTCAAAAAGATCCGCGGCATTGGTGAAATGGTGCGGGCAAACCATGTCGTCCTCGCTGCTGATCAGTCGCCGGATCTGGCGGGCGAACACCTCGTGGTCTTCGACAATCCAGATGCAAGTGGCGGATTTGGCTTCGGCGATCATGACAGGTGTGGGTGGGCGGTGAGGTGGGAGCGTTTGACCAGCAGGCGGATCCGGGTGCCGGTGTCCTTGGATGAGACGATTTGGAGCAGGCCTTCCAGCACCCGGGCGCGGTCTTCGAGTTTACGGACGGAAGCCGGGCCTTGCTGGACGTTCACGGGCAGTCCGACGCCGTTGTCGAGGATTTCCATGGCCAGCTTGTCGTCCTCGTCCCAAAGCCGGATCGAGACGTTGTTGGCGTGGGAATGCTTGAGCACGTTGTGAATCGCCTCTTTGTAAAACAGGAAGAGGTGGCGCTTGGCGTCAAGCGAGAGCTTGGCCGCGGTCTTGTTGGACTCGCACTCCAGGGTGTAGGTGATTTCGCGCAGCAGGCGGCCGGCGGTTTCGCGCATCCGCTGGACGAGGTCGCCGATGGAGTCCTGCCGGCGCTCCAACAGCCAGACGATGTCGCGCATGGCGAGTGAGCTTTCGCGGGCGATGGATTCCACCTCGCCGAGGTCTTCGGCCACTTCCTCCGGGCCTTGCAGGCGGACGAGGTCCTTGCGGGCGGTGCGGGCGATGAGCGAAATGCTGTCGAGATTGCTGCCGATATCGTCGTGAAGGTCGGAGGCGATGCGTTTGCGAAGTTGGTCGAGCTGGTCCCTCGACATCAGGCGGCGGCGTTCGACGATGAACACCGGGATCAAAAACGTGAGGCCGAGAATGACGGCGGAGCCCCAGGTCGCGTTCAGTTCGCTTTCGGAGGCAAGTTGGCGATGAATCGGGCGCAGCGAGGCCAGTTCACGCTCGATCCGCCCGCGTTCGTGGAGTTGCCCGAGCCAGGTGGATACCGGGATGATTGGTTTTTCCGAAGTGAAGCCGTCGGTCAGGGAGGTGACCTCAGTGGTTGCCGTGCCATGGCTGCGGATCACCGGCCGCTGGTGGGCGAGATTGGCGCCCATCGACCAAACTTCGATTTCCGAGAGCGCGTGGAGTTTCTGATCGCCAATCAAATACGGGCGGACCCCGGCGAGCCGGATGCTCTGCGCCATTTTCCCGTTCAACGGAATCATCAGCGGGGTCATGCTGCTGGCTCCGGAGAGGGGATTGCGCCATTGATAGACCAGCTCTTCCGGCTGATCGTCGGCACCCCGCACGTGGACATCGATCGCGTCCGGCAGCACCGACGCTTCGAAGGATCGGCTGAGTTGATAGGGAAACAGCACCAGTCGGTCCAATGCGGCGGGCGCATCCAGTTGGATCGACCAGGAAACGCTGTCATCGGCAGCGGCCACCGTGACGCACTCGCCGATGTCCTTTTTGGACATCAATCCGTTCTGCCAGATGCCGAGCGGGGTCTGGCCGTCGGTGAGTGCAGCCGGATACCAAATCCCGGGTGCGTCCAAGCCGCCGACACTGGTGACGGTGGCTCCGAAGGAAACCGGTTCGCGGTCGGAGATGACTGCGATTTCGGACAGCCCGAACAAATCGAGCACGCCCT
>JBIPND010000444.1:0-3733 GCA_044374015.1 Luteolibacter sp.
TCACCAGCTTGATTTACAACTACCGCACCCTCGGCCACACCCAGGCGCACATCAATCCGCTGGAAGAATTTCCCGAGCGCAACCCGCGCCTGAACCTCGATCAATTCGGCCTCAAGGAATCCGACCTGGATCGCGAGGTGTCGAATTCGTTTTTCCGCCACGGCGACCAAATGAAGCTGCGCGACATGGTCGCCGGCTTGGAGGCGACCTATTCCGGAAAAATCGGATTCGAGTTCATGCACATCAACAACACGACCGTCCGCCACTGGGTGCGCGAGCGGATCGAGATGCATGCGCTGCGCGACGAAGCGACCCCCGGGAAGAAGCTGAACTCGCTCTGCTGGGTGCTGGAAGCCGAGGCTTTTGAAAATTTCATCGGCAAGCGTTTCCTCGGGGAAAAGCGCTTCTCCAACGAAGGCGGCGAAGGCGCGATGATCATCCTCAATGCCATCCTCGAGGCCTGCCCGTCCCACGGCGTGAAGGAGATCGAGATGGGCATGACCCACCGCGGCCGCCTCAACATCCTCGCCAATTTTGTCAGGAAATCCCTGACCACGCTGCTTTACGAATTCACCCCGAACTACGAGCCCGGCCTCGTTGCCGGTGACGGGGATGTGAAATACCACCTCGGCTACGAAAGCATCCGCGATGTTCCCGACGGCAAGGTCCGCGTCAGCCTCGCGGCAAACCCGAGCCACCTCGAAGCCGTCAACTCGATCGTCGAAGGCAAGGCCCGCGCCCGCCAACGGGTGCTGAACGAAGGTCACGACGGTGAAATCGACCGCAACGTGGTGCTGCCCATCCTGCTCCACGGCGACGCCGCTTTCGCCGGGCAAGGCTCGGTCGCCGAGGTCCTCAATCTTTCGCAACTCAAGGGCTACCGCACCGGCGGGACCATCCACCTGATCATCAACAACCAGATCGGTTTCACCACTTCCCCCGCCGACGCGCGCTCGACAGCCTACGCCACCGACGTCGCCAAAATGGTCGAAGCGCCGATCCTCCACGTCAACGGTGAGGAGCCGATGGAGGTTTACTGGGCCTCGCTGTTCGCCCTCGATTTCCGCCAGAAATTCGGCCGCGACATCGTGCTCGACATGTATTGTTACCGCCGCCAAGGCCACAACGAGGCCGACCAGGCGGCATTCACCCAGCCGATCGTCGCGAAAAAAATCGCCGAACGCATCCCGTTCGGAAAAGTTTACAAACAGCAACTCGTCGAGCAGGGAATCATTTCCTTGGAAGATGCCGAGGCGTTGGAACAGGCGATCTGGGACAAACTCGAAGAGGGCTACCGAACCATGCTGGTGCTCCAGGAAGCCGGCGACCGCACCGCCTTCAGTGGCTCCACCGGCGTCGTCCAGGAACCGTATTCCCACGCGCCGGTGCCGACCGGTATTGATCGGAACCGGCTCCAACAAATCGGCAAAACCCTCACCACGGTCCCGCAAGGTTTCCATCTGAATCCGACTTTGGAAAAACGTTTCCTGCCGCGCCGCGTCGAATCGCTGGCGCATGGCGGGCCGATTGATTGGGCGTTTGCCGAGTCGCTTGCGTTCGGATCGCTGCTGCTGGAAGGCACGCCCGTGCGCTTGTCCGGCCAAGACTGCCGCCGCGGCACCTTCTCCCAGCGCCATGCGGTTTTCTACGATTATGAAAACCGCGAGCGCTACATTCCGCTAGAGCATCTCGATCCGCAGCAGGCGAAGTTCTGCGTGCACAATTCGTTTCTATCCGAGTTCGCGGTGCTCGGATTCGACTACGGCTACTCGCTTTCCTACCCGAGCATGCTGACGCTGTGGGAAGCCCAATTCGGCGATTTCTCCAATGGCGCGCAGGTCATCATCGACCAATTCATTTCCTCCGCCGAATCCAAATGGCAGACACCGAGCGATCTGGTGATGCTGTTGCCCCACGGTTACGAAGGCATGGGACCGGAGCATTCCAGCGCCCGCCTTGAGCGGTTCCTCCAGCTTTGCGCGGAGAAAAACATGATCGTCGGCAACTTCTCCACGCCCGCCCAATACTTCCACGCGCTCCGCCGCCAGAAGCACCGGGATTTCCGCAAGCCGCTGATCCTGATGACTCCCAAGAGCCTGCTGGGTCGCCCGGAAGCCGTTTCCCAGGAATCCGATTTCCTCGAAGGCACCTGCTTCCAGGAAATCCTGCCGGACACCAAGGTTTTCGCCAACCCGGCCGATGTCGAGCGCCTCATTTTCTGCAGCGGCAAGGTCTATTACGACCTGATGGCCCATCGCCAGGAAAAGGGCCTCGAAAATGCCGCCATCATCCGCATCGAGCAGCTCTATCCGTTCCATCGCGAAATGGTCGTGGCCATCATCGGCCAATACCACAATGCGTCGCACTTCGTCTGGTGTCAGGAAGAACCGCTGAACATGGGCGCATGGTCCTATATTTTCCCACGCCTCGAGCGCGCGGTCGGAGCCAAGATCCGTTATGCAGGCCGCGGCACCGCCTCCAGCCCCGCCGCCGGATCCAAGGCGATGCACTACCGCGAGCAAAAAGAGCTTCTCACCCAGGCTTTCGAAGTCTGATTTTCTAACGTTTTCTATCCAACTCTCACTCCGCCTCATCCATGTCCTTCGACGTCAAAGTTCCCGCCTCAGGAGAATCCATCACCTCCGCCAATGTCGCCCGCTGGCACAAGAAAAACGGCGATCCGGTCCAAAAGGGCGAAGTGCTGGTCACTTTGGAAACGGACAAGGTTTCCAACGAACTCGAAGCGGCGGCGGACGGCACTCTGGAAATCCTCGTCGGCGAGGGCGAGGAAGTGGCCATCGGCACCCTGATCGCCCGCATCTCTGCCGGCGCGGCTCCGGCAGCGGAACCTGCCATAGCCGTTCCGCAAGCCGCAACCGCAGCTCCAGCCGCGCCTGTGCAACCTCCCGCAGCAGCTCCCGCTGCCGCGTCGGGCGGTTTGATCGAACTCAAGGTCCCGGCGTCCGGCGAATCCATCACCTCGGCCAACGTCGCCAAATGGCGCAAAAACACCGGCGAGCAAGTCACTCAAGGCGAAGTCCTCGTGACCCTCGAAACCGACAAGGTTTCCAACGAACTCGAGGCCCCGGCATCCGGCCGTTTGAAAATCATCACGCCCGAAGGCGAAGAAGTGGCGATCGGCGCCGTCATCGCCACCATCGATGCCTCGCTGGTCAGTGGGATCGCAACGCCTGCGCCTGTGGCCACACCGGCTCCTGCCGCGGCGGCCGCTCCGGCTCCAACGCCCGTCGCCGCGCCGGCCGTTGTCGCAAAACCCGACTTCAGTGCGCCGACCGCCGCGGTCGAGCGCGTCGCCACCGAGGTGGTCAGCGACGGCCGCACCAGCCGCAAAAAGATGTCGATGTTGCGCCGCAAGATCGCCACCCATCTGGTCAATGCCCAGCAAACCGCCGCCATCCTCACCACCTTCAACGAGGTGGACATGACCTCCGTCATGGACCTCCGCAAGCAGGTCCAGGAGGAGTTCATGAAAAAATACGGGGTGAAACTCGGCTTCATGTCGTTCTTCATCAAGGCGGTCACCCAAGCACTCAAAGACGTGCCATCGATCAACGGCCGCATCGATGGCACCGACGTCATCCAAAACCATTTCTACGACATCGGCGTCGCCATCGGCACCGAAAAAGGCCTGGTCGTCCCGGTGCTCCGCGATGCCGACAAAAAGTCCTTCGCCCAGATCGAACAGGAAATCCTCGACTACGCGAAAAAAGCC
>JBIPND010000445.1:0-3727 GCA_044374015.1 Luteolibacter sp.
TGCGAGGCGTTGACGAGGGGAGAGGATCGGGGGATTTAGGAGATTATCCCGTTCAGCGGAACGGAACTTGCCTGCCACGGGCAGCGGATAGAATCGTTGGATAGAGTCGTTGGATAGAGTCGTTGGGTGGGGGCTGAGGTTGCGCTGGCGGCGCAGCGCTGCTAGAGCCGCCATCACGGCAGCTCGCGGATCCGCAGGCGGCGGAAATGGATGGGCGATCCTTCGCTTTCCAGGCAGATGTAGCCATCGGCGGGGTCGCAGGCAGTGCCGCCCGAGACTTCCTCACCGTTCACCCAGAGGCGCACCTCGCCGTTGATCGCGCGGATGTAGTAGTGGTTCCACTCGCCATGGCCTTTGGCGAGCTGCTTGCGGGGAAAACTGCGTTCGCCATTCGGCGAGGTTGGCGGGAAGGGTGTCATTTTCACCCGCACCGGAAAGACATCGCCATGGGTGGCGAACCAATCGGTGGCCTTGCCCGCGGCTTTCATCTGGTCGGTATACGCGTGGTCGAGAATCTGGCATTCGATGCCGTCGGGCAGGCCAGGTTTTCCCGCGGTGGTGAGTTTCTCGATGGATGCCGGGGTGGCCCAAATGAAAACCCCCGAATTGCCGGCGGGCTTTTGGTGGCACCATTCGACGATCAATTCGAAATTCCGATAGCTCTTCTGGGTCCGCATCACGCTGACCGGCTGGCCGCTGCAAACGATGAGATCGTCTTTCCAGGTCCAGGTGTCATCGGCGCTGTTGACCTGGGTGAAGTCATCTTGGGTCATCGCCCGCCAGCCGGGCTGGGTATCATCGATGAGCGGTTTTACCGGCTGGGCAGTGAGAGAGGCGGGAAATATCAAACAGACTAACAGCAGGGAGTGAAGGCGGGATTGCATGGTGGGAAAGTGTGGGATCAGCCGTTGAGGGTCCAGCCGTCGCGGTAGGCTCGTTTTAACCAGGCATTCGCTTCGGCGTGGTTGGTGATCAAACCTTTGGCGCCGTCGTATTCCAACGTTTCGCCGGTGCGGTAGGCGATCAGGCCTAACACCATTTGCTCGATCAGATGCGAGTGGTATTCGAAATTGCAGCCGGTTTCCTTGGACGGATCTTTGCAGGCAGCGATCCATTGCTGATGGAACTGGCCGATGGGCGGCAGCTGGTCTTTTTTGGGTCGGGGTTGGTAGTAGCTCAGGTCCGGGTTTTTGCCGGAGGGGATCAGCAGACGCTTGGTGTAGTCGGCGATCAGAAATCCCTCGCTGCCTTGGAACATCACGCCGTGGCCGATGGTGTCCAGATCGATGAACTCTCGCGGGCTACGCGGCAGCGAGCCGCCCTGGTGCCAACTGACACGGATCGGCCCGCGCCAGTCGTTGGCCGGATGCTCGAAGTGGGTTTCCAGCAGAACCGGGGTGACCTCCGGGTTGAAGGGATCACCGCTGGCTTTGATCGACGTCGGGCACTTCGCATCGATGACGTTCCACACCATGTCCATCATGTGGCTGCCCATGTCGCCGATCTGGCCAAGGCCCCAGTCCCAGAACATGTTCCACTGCAAACAATTGGCCCCGGGGCCGCCGGTGAAATAGTCCGGGTGATAGGGCCGCTCCGGCGAGGGACCGAGCCAAAGGTCCCAGTGCAGGCCGGCCGGTGGCTGGCCTTGGGCGGGAAAATATCCGTCGCGCGGGTGCTTGCGGTTGCCCCAGGCGACTGCGGACTGCAACTCGCCGATCGCGCCATCGCGGACCATCTCCTTCACCCGCGCGTAGTTTTCCTGGGCGTGCATCTGGGTGCCGCACTGGGTGGCGATTTTGCCTTGGTTACCAAGCCAGTTGGAACGCAGGGTGCGGGCTTCTTCGACACTGATAGCGAGGGGTTTTTCGCAATAAACATGGAGGCCGCGGTTGAGCGCCCAGTTGGAGATGAAGGCGTGGTGGTGGTCGGCGGTGCAGATCACCACCGCATCGAGATTTTTGTGATCCAGGCACTTGCGCCAGTCCACATAGGTTTCGGCTTTCGGGAATTCCTTCAAGGCGTGGGCGAAATGCGCCTCGTTGATGTCGCAGACGGCGACTACGTTTTGCTCTTTCAGCCAGCCGTAGTGGGCCTTGGCGCGGCCCCAGGCACCGATCAGCGCGATGTTGAGTTTGTCATTCGGTGAGTTGGTCCCGGCCATGATGCCGCCGGGCAGAATCAAAAGCCCGGCCCCGGCTAGGGACGACTGCTTGAGAAAAGAGCGTCGATGGAGCGCGGCGGCATGAGGTTGCATATTGCGCTTACCTGTGGAGCGGCCGGGTTTTATCAGAAAAAATTTCGCCGGCCGGTGGCGAAGATGCCGGCGCAAGTGCAAATTATTGGGTTGACGGCCATGGCGGGTTGGATTTGGATCGCGCATCGCAATTGCGATTGAGTCTCATTAAATAATTAAATGAAATTACAACCCACCGCCTACTTCATGGCCACCCTCTCGGGTGGCGGCCTGGTCACCGCGCAGGATGCGCTGCAAACCCTGGAACCGCTCACCGTCGTCGGCAGCCAGGAAGAAGTGTTCAAACAAGTCGGATCCGCGGCATTTATTGGCAGCGAGGAAATCCGCCGAGCCAACGCCTTGAACGTCAATGAAGTGTTGGCGAAGGTCCCCGGCGTTTATGTGCGTGAGGAGGATGGTTATGGAAATTTCCCGAACATTTCGCTGCGCGGTGCCGACGGGACCCGCAGTGAAAAAGTGACGATCATGGAGGACGGGATCCTCACCGCACCGTCGCCCTATTCGGCTCCCGCCGCCTATTACTCGCCGCGCATCGCCCGGATGGCCGGGGTGGAAGTGTTGAAAGGTTCCTCGCAAGTCCGCTACGGCCCGCAAACGACGGCCGGGGTGATCAACTACCTTTCGACCGGGATTCCCGAAGAGCAGGGTTTCTACTCGCGCAGCACCTACGGCAGCGACAACACGTTTTTCAACCACACCTGGTTCGGCGACACCGCGGACACCCAAGCCGGCCGGATCGGCTACCTGCTGGAGCTCCACGCGCAGACCAGCGACGGCTACCGCGACACGGATTTCACCAGCCGTGACAGCGGATTCAATCTGATCGAGCCGATGCTCAAACTTTTCTGGGAGCCGAACACCTCGTTGAAACAACGCTTGGAATTCAAGGTCGGCTACACCGATTTTGATTCGAACGAAACCTACACCGGCCTCAGCAACGCCGACGTGGAATCCGATCCGGACCGCCGCTACGCCGCCACCCGCTTCGACAAATTTGACTCCGAACACTGGCGCACCTACCTGAAGTGGGTCGCCGAGCCCAGCGACCTGCTCCGCCTCGAAAGCGCGGTCTATTTCAACAGCTTCGAGCGCAGTTGGAACAAACTCGACCAAGTCAACGCCACCTCGCTGCACGAAGGATTGCTCGATCCCGCAAGAATCGCCGTGCTCAACGGCAGCGCCGCCGGAACCATCCGCCTCACCAGCAACATCCGCGCCCACGAATCCTACGGCTGGCAAAACCAGGCGAACTTCCGCTTCGAAACCGGCAAGCTCGAGCACGACCTCGCCGTCGGCGCACGCTTCCACTACGACCGCGTCGATGCCGACAGACACCGCACCACCTACGACGGCGTGGGCAACGGCGATTTCAACCTTTTGATCGACGAAGGAACCGTTTTCAACGGCATCAACGAAGCCTTCGCCACCGCAATTTTCATCGAGGATGAAATCCGCATCGACCGCCTCACGATC
>JBIPND010000446.1:0-3722 GCA_044374015.1 Luteolibacter sp.
CAGCAGGGATCCGCGGCGGCTGAAGCTCAAGCGAACGCACGGCTGGGATTGATGATGGCCATCGGCCAACTGCAGCAGGTTTCCGGCCCGGACCAGCGCGTCACCGCAACCGCGAATATCATCAATGGCGCCGCAGATGGAAAGCGCCACTGGACCGGCGTTTGGTCCACGGAGGGCTGGGATGTCACCAAGCCGAATGAGCGCAAGTTTTTCGACTGGCTCGTCTCGGATTCCCGGCTCGACCCGGCCAAGTCGTTGACCGAAGAGGCCGTCAAGCAACCCGTGATCTCCGGTAATGATGTGGTCACACTTGTCGGAAACGGCAGCTCGGAAGGAGTCCCGGGGAACGAAGTCAGGGCTCGCCTCGTGCCCGTTACCCGAGCCGACGGCCGGGCCGGCGGGGCTTACGCCTACTGGGTGGGCGACCAGGGCGTGAAAGCCAGCTACGGCATTGCGGAGCAAGGCGCGCGGGATGATTGGAACGATTTGGCGCAGCTCTCCACCATGAAACGCGTGGGCATTGAGTCGTCGAAAATTGCAGCCCTGGACAACTATCCGGCGCTCACGGGCGACCAGATTCGCAAGGGAGCCACCTCGTTCCTCACCATGGGCGTGGTGCACGGCCAAGGCACTGCCAAACAGGTTTTTCACGACTACGCCCCCCGCTCGCTCTCCCTGCTCACGGACACCCGCCTCGGTGGTTTTGCGCGGGACCTTTCCACGGCCTTCGAGCTGCCAAACACGGAGTTCCACAACATCGCGGAATTCCATGGCACCCGCGAACGGAACGTGACGAATGGCTACGGTGATTTTGGCATCGCATACCGGGACCGCAAATTCTACGGCGACCGTGAGCCCAGCAGCATCGGTTACCTCGCGGAAATCAAAAACGGCAGCACGATTTTCCGCGGCCCCACCTGGGACCTGCTGCGCAATCACTACCGTCTCTACAAACGCGATTGGGACTCCGCCGGTTCTTGGTCGCGAGCCTATCCCGCACCCGGAAACCAAAGCTTCGCGGCTCGTGGTTTCCTACCCCACTCCTATTCCAAGAAATACGACGGCCCCGGGGCCGTTTCGCCGTTTTTCTACCGTCCGGGAGTGTCGCGCTTTTACGGGCGCGCGAACCGCGGCGGTTACCAGGATCTCAACTACCTGGACAAACCCCGCAACGGTTTCGATAACACGGGTGAGAATGCGATGATTCACGCCCGCTCGCCGCGCCTGATGCCCATCGTCAGCCGCATCACCATCGGCTTCAGCTTGCTGCAAATGCCGGTGCCGAGCCCACAGGACTGGACTCTCGGCATCGCATTCGATCCCTACGTCACGCTGGTAAATCCCTACAACGTGCCCATTTCCTTCCAGTCGATCGGGCTCTTCACGGCGAAATTCAACCCCTTCGGCGGAAAGATCAAATTCACCGACCGCGCGACCAGCCAGCCGAGGGAAGCCCCTTTGGGCGATTACTTCTCCGCGAATGTTTACAACCAGGGCTCGTTTGCCATCCGCATTCCGCCTCCAGCGGGTCAGGCCGCCTGGGTGCTTGAGCCCGGCGAGGTAAAAGTGATCAGCCCGGTCAAAACCGGCCGTCAGGACATTGGTCGTGCGATCATCAACCGCGTGCGCGGCCAGTTCGAATACAGCGAGGACGCCGGCCTTTATTACTTTTACTCCCAGAACAACCAGTGGCAGGTCAAACCCAAGGAAGGCACGACTGTTGAAGTCGAGATCACCGGAAGAGACGGCAACGAACAGGACATGTTCACCGTCCATCTCCACTACGCCAAAGATCACGCCGGAGGCTCGCGGGATGTGATGACCCACATTCCCCCAAATAACATGTTCTCCGAGAATGACAGTTTTGACGATCCCCATATCACCAAGATCGGCTACGCCCGCGGAGACACCGGGCCTGAAGGTCCGATCCTGATCCGCCGTTCGCTCAACACCAACCAGATCCCCACCGAGGCTTCCGGGCCGCAGACCATCGCCGCCATCGACCTCAAGATGAAAACCGCCAGGGGCGACACCCCTGTCTTCTGGTTCAACCCGCGCGGCCAGGCCTTCGACACGCGCGACTATGACGGCGGCCAGCGCACTTCGCCACTCTGGGATTCCCGGGTCATTCCCGTGGGAGATCTCTCCGAGCTCCAGCTCGTCGCCAATCCCGTCGGCAACGGTTTCTGGGGCGACAGCCACACCGCCATGAACGGTTCCACCCGTGTGGTGCTATATGAAGTCCCACAGGTTCCGCTCACTTCCCTTGCCCAACTCCAGCACGCGGACTTCTCGCTCACTGGCAGCGGTGGCTCGCTGATGCTTGGAAACTCTTTTGCCCATCCCGGTATCGCCGGGCTGGGTTCCATCGTCACCAGGCGCAGCAGCGTTGCCAATGCCCACACGGGCTTCAGCCAGCTGCAAACCCTCGGCGACATGGCCTGGGCTGGAAACGAAATGCTCTGGGATCGCTATTTCTTCTCCGGGATGAACTGGGGCGCGGCCACCCTCCCGCTCACCGGAGCGCAACAAGCCTATGCCAACCAAGACGCCGCCGTGGGCGCACTGCTCGCTGCAAACTCCACCGCGAAACATCCGCTCATGAACCCACGCATGATCGTTTTCGATCCCGCTCACTCCTCGACCCGCCGCGACGAACTCAAAGACTATACGAAAATCGCCGGGCACCTCGCCGTGGAAGGTGGTTTCAACGTCAACTCCACCTCTGAGCGCGCCTGGCGTGCCTTATTCTCCACCCTCCGCGCCGCCACCATCAACTACGCGGACAACGGCTCCGTTCGGACCCAGAAAGCAGACAACGCCTTCAGTCGCTTCAGCATCCCCACTGCCAAGGCATCCAGTCTCTGGGAAGGCGGGTTTCACAACCTCAGCGACAAACAAATCGATGATCTCGCCAAGGCCATGGTCGAACAAGTCCGCGAACGCGGCCCCTTCATGGGTCTCGCCGACTTCGTCAACCGCAGGCTCGACCCCGCAAAGGGGGCCGCCGGCACCGATGTCGGTGTGCTTGGAGCCCTCCAGGCAGCCATTGAAAAAGCCGGACTCAACGACCGGTCGGAAGTATCAAACCCCGCATCCGCCAGCTACATCGAACACCGCAACTATCAGGTTGCCGGTTCGTCAAAAAACTTCAGCACCTACGTCGGCACGCCGGGATATGTGATGCAGGCGGACATCCTCAGCGCACTTGGCTCCAACCTCCGCGCCCGCTCTGACACCTTCGTTATCCGCGCCTGCGGCGAGTCCCGCGATTCCTCCGGCAAGGTGCTGGCCCGCGCTTGGTGCGAGGCCACGGTCCAGCGCACCCCGCAGTGGATCACGCCCACCGACGTGGAACCCGTCATCACCGACCCCTCCTATTCTGGCGTGAATCCCGCTGGCGACATCGTCGTCCGCCCGTGGCGCGCCAATCCGGCCTTCCCTGCGGAAAATAAAAAGTTCGGGCGCATTTACAAACTGGTTGATTTTCGCTGGCTTCACCCAGCCGAAATTTGATCTACCCGAAAATACCTCGGCCATCCGCATATGAACTCCAGAAACTTCCTCAAATCCTCCCTGCTCGCCCTCGGTTTACTCCTCGCCCATGCCGCTCCGGGCCACGCCCAGGAAGCTAAAGAGAAACCCGCGTTGGTCCGCTTCACGGTTTGGGGGAACTGGGCCGGAAAAGACCTCTACGTCAAACGCCCCGGCTCCTCCTCGAA
>JBIPND010000448.1:0-3708 GCA_044374015.1 Luteolibacter sp.
GCCGGCGGGGATTTTGAGACTTGCGGGTGGCGCACTGATGGTGGTGCCATCGGCGGCGGTGAGTGTTAGAGAAACGGTGGCGGAGGTTTCAGCCGGGCCGCGGTTGGCGACTTTGGTGCTGAAGGCGAGCGTGCCGGTTTTATAATCGTCGGCGAGTCCGGCCTTGATCCAGTAGTCGGCGAGGTCCACGGCATCGGCGGACCAGAGATAGACATCGCGGAAAATGCCGGAGAGCCGGAACATGTCCTGATCCTCCAGATAGGAGCCGTCAGAATACTGATAGACCTCGGCGGCCAGCACGTTTTCGCCGTCCTGGAGGAACGGGGTGATGTCGAATTCGGCCGGGGTGCGCGAGTCCTGCGAGTAGCCGACTTTTTTGCCGTTGATCCAAAGGTAGAACGCGGAATCCACCGCGCCGAAGACGATCGAGGTGTGGCGGCCCTTCCAGGTTTCCGGCAGGGTGAACTTGTGCCGGTAGGAGCCGACCTGGTTGCGGTTTTCCTCGGGGAAATTGGTAAAATGTTGCGGCGGCTCGCCCATCACCGTCGGTGGGTTTTTCGCAAACGGATAGATGATGTTGGTGTAGAGCGGCGCGCCGTAGCCGTGCATCTGCCAGTTAGACGGGACGGGGATTTCCTTCCACGCGCTGTCGTCGAAGGCCGGGGCCTCGAAGCCCGCGGGTTTGCCGGAGGGATTGCCGGTGTGGTGGAATTTCCAATTGCCGTTGAGCAGCTTGCACCACGGCGATTCGAGCCGGGCCTTGGACGCCGCTTCGTCCTTGTTAGGGAACGGCATCGAGGTCGCGCGCGGGGCTTGTTTGTTGATGCGGAAAACCGCTTGGTTTTCCCAGTCGGGTTGCTGGCCGAGGACGGCGGATGCCAGGGAGAGGGAGGCGAGCAGGATTTTCATGGCGGGTTATTTGATATTGATCGAGGCGCGGCGCAGGCGGTCCATGATGGCGACCCCGAGGCCGGTTTCGCTGACGGGCTCGGCGATGATCGCGTCGAGCCCCGCTTCGTCAAGCAGGCGCATGACGAAAAACAGGCGGATCGCCGCCTCGGCGAGCTTGCCGCTGCCGGGGCTGAGCGACTCGATGGTTTCCCAGTCGTGGAGGGTGACGTAGGGGCTGTCGTCCTCGCCGGTATAACTGAGCAGCCCGTATTTTTTGCCCTCCTCGGGATGGAAATCCTCCGGCTTCTCCAGCAGGATCAGCGGGGTGAGCGGCGCGTAGTGGCTCTCTAACTGCCCGGGTGCCTGCGGCGCATCCGCTTTGGTTTCACGGATTTTTTCCACCCGGCCGAATTCCTGGAGTTGCTCCTTGGTGATCGGCCCGGCGCGGTGGAGGCGGAAAACCGGCTTTTTTCCCTCACGCGGCTCGATGGAAATGATCGTGCTCTCGACGCCCTCGGCGCAGGCCCCGGCATCGACGATGAGTGGGATGCGGCCGCCAAGTTCCTTCGCCACGGCGGATGCGGATGTCGGGGAAATCCGGCCGAAGCGGTTGGCGCTGGGCGCGGCGATCGGGCGGCCGAGCTCCTTGCCGACCGCGCGGAAAACCGGGTGCGCGCTTTGGCGGACGGCCACCGTCGGCAGCCCGCTCGTCACCAAATCCGGCACATCCGGGTGCTTGGGCAAAATGAGGGTGAGCGGCCCGGGCCAAAAGGCGGCGATCAGTTTGTTCACGGTGTCGGCGATTTCTTCGGGGACGATCGCCACCTCCTTCAAATCGCCGCGCGAGGCGATGTGGACGATGAGCGGGTCGAACGACGGCCGCTCCTTGGCCGCAAAAACCTTGGCAACCGCCTCCGGGTTGAACGCATCCGCCGCCAGCCCGTAAACGGTCTCGGTGGGCAGCGCGACAATTTCACCATCCCGCAGCAGGGCGCAGGCCGCGGTGACGGCATCTTTCATGTCGTCGTCTTCAACTTGGAGAATTCGGGTCTCGGGCACGGAGATCTTTTGGCAGACGTGGAAACGATTGGCTACCCGGATTTTGCCTGGGTTTGGAACTGTGGGGGACGCTTTCCAAAATGCACGGGCTGGCATGGATCTGACTGCAATTTGCGCGAAATTAAGCGAAGCGTTCACCAAGCACCTTGCGGAGACCAAGAACCACGTTGTCCGCATTGGCAAAGTCTTTGAGAGCCTCGAGCTGACGCCACGCGCCAAGAAGTGCCCTGCCATGGAAGGGCTGCTCAAAGAGGCCGATGAACTCGCCGAAGATTACGCCGATTCGAGCGCCCTCGACGCCGCGTTGATCACCGCCGCCCAGAAGGTGGAACACTATGAAATCGCCACCTACGGGACGATGCGGGCCTTCGCCAAGCGGCTCGGTCACGAAGACGCCGTCAAATTGCTGACCGAAACCCTCGAGGAGGAAGGCCACGCCGACCAAACCTTGACCGAGATTGCCACCGGCGGGGTCAATCAAATGGCGGTCGCCTAATTGTTCAGACCACGACCAAACAACCACGCACCTGCCGGAAACTTCCGGCAGGTGCGTTTTCCATTAGGGATTAGCGGTTTTAGGAAAATTCCCGGGCTTTCCGGTTTTGAGGATTGCCGGATATTTAGGATTTGTTTAATTTTTTGCGAATAGTTGCCGGAAATTCATTCCGCACCATCCGCGTAGTTTGTCATCACTCCCATATTTGTGCCGAAGTCTTTCAAAATCCTCATCGCCTGTGGTGGCACCGGCGGCCATTTGTTCCCTGGGATCGCCGTGGCGGAAGCGTTGCGGGCGCGCGGACACCAGGTGATGCTGCTGATTTCCGAAAAAAAGGTGGATTCCGAGGCATCCGCGAAATACCGGCATTTGAAATTTGAAACGGTGCCCGCCGTGGCCAAACCGCCGACATTTTCGCCGCGGATGCTGCCGTTTTTGTGGAAACTTTGGGGCTCGATCCGCCATTGCAAAATGGTCATCCGGCGCTTTGAGCCGGATGCGGTGATCGGAATGGGCGGTTTCACCTCGCTGCCTCCGGTTTACGCCGGCCACAAGCTGGGGTTGAAGACCTTCATCCATGATTCGAACGCGCGGCCGGGCCGGGCGAATGTGCTGACGAGCCGGTTTTGCACGCGGGTCTTCCTCGGGCTGGACGCGGCGAAGCCGTTTTTCCCCAACCGCGAAACCGTGACCACCGGGACGCCGGTGAGGCCGGAAATCATCGATCTGCCATCGCGCGAAGAGGCGGCGGAGTTCTTCGGGATGGATGCGGCGCGGCCGACGATCGTGGTGACCGGCGGCAGCCAGGGAGCGCGGCGGCTGAACGAACTGAGCGCGCAGGCGGCGGCGCTTTTGCCGCCGGAGACGCAGGTGCTGCACATCGCGGGAGCTGCTGATTTTGAGCGGGTTTTGGAAATCACCAAGGGCCGGGAAGGCTACCAGGTGCTGGGGTTTTGCGACCAGATGCCCTCCGCCTACGCGATGGCGGATCTGGTCATCGCGCGCTCCGGAGCATCGAGTTTGACCGAAATTTCGATCGCCGGCCATCCATCGATCCTGGTGCCTTATCCCTACGCCGCCGACGATCACCAGACGCGCAATGCCGAGGTGTTCGCCGAGGCCGGAGCCTCGAAACTCGTCCAGGAGCGCGATTTGGACGCCGGAAAACTCGCTTCTTTGGCAACTTCCATCCTGCAAGACTTGCCAACTTACAAACGCATGGCAAAAGCCGCCCGCGCACTTGCCATTCCGGACGCCGCGGA
>JBIPND010000449.1:0-3692 GCA_044374015.1 Luteolibacter sp.
TTGGCACCTTCCGGGTAATCCATGCCGAGGAAAAAAATGTCGCTCCAGCCGCAATGCGTGAGGTCCATCCGCACCGGCGTGCGTTCGCGCAGGATCGGATAGGCGCCGGTGGCGGGATCGCGGCGGGTCATTTCCGGACGGATCCGCAACGGCTGGTCGGCCGGGTGGCCCATCCGGAACATCCATTGGTTGCCGCGCACGCCGCGCACGCTGCGGCGGACCTGGTCGGCCAGCGTCTGGAACGCCAGCCGCTGATAGGCAGAGGCCAGCGCGCTGGAAATCCCGTCGCCCGGGCCTTGCGACGCCTGGGTCCTGAGAAAAACGTCGATCGCTTCCTCAAACCGCCGCTCCAGCAGGTTTTCATAACCTTTGAACGGAATCGACGCCGACCGCGCGCCATCTTTGCCCGCAGCGAGCCGCGCGGGGAGGTGGAAGCGGTGGATCGCGTAGAGAAACAGCAGCGCCCTCACCCGGTGATAGAGGTTTTCGCTCTTGCGGCGGAACCCATCGAGCGCGTCCGCTTCCGCCAGCAAATGGGTTAGGTCGAGGCTGTCACAAGCGGCGTCTAGCGATAGGTTGCGAACGGCGTCGTCCGGAGAGGTGATGAGGTCGAGGAGGATCACGTCGCGGAGCTTGGGGGAAAGCCCGGCTCCTTGCAATCTTTCGAAACGCCAAAAAGGCCCCCAGGCGTCCCGCCTGTCTCCTCAAGGAGAGTGGGCGTCCCGCCCAATACTGTCATTTTAGCCATTAAGAGTAAGAAAAATTCAACCGCAGATGAACAGGATGAACGCAGATAAACAGAGGGAAAATTCAGTCTTTATCTGTGTAGTTCATCTGCGTCCATCTGAGTTCAGCTGCGGTTAAGAAATGCTGAAGGTCTTTCTGCGCTGTGAGGTTGGTGTCGATTTCCATCACTCCCTGGGTGAGGCGGAGGCGGATTTTTTCCCACTGGTTGAGGGTGTAGCCGAGGGCTTGGCCGACGTTGCCGACGGGGCGCTGGATTTGGTACTGCTCGAGGATGAAGCGGTGGAGTTGGTCGGCGATGGGGAGGCTGCGGGCGCGCCGGATGAGTTCGCGGCAGGCGGGCGGGGCCGCGGTCTGGCGGGTTTGTGTTTCAATCTGGTAGATGCGCTGGATGGAGAGGAAGACGGGGAGGGTGGCCAGGTGGATGGGGCCGAGGTGGCGGGCGGTGGCGTGGGTCCAGGTGTTGAGGGGCTGGCGCCCGATGTCGGCTTCGTGTCGTCGTCGGAAGCGCTGGGATTGGCGGTAGTGAGGGAGGTGGTCCTGGTATTTGTCGGTGATGATCTGGGCGGCGAGCGGAATGGCGGTGTGATCCTCCAGCAAGAGGGAAATGCCCCGCTCAATTCGATGACGAGGCGGGGCTGGAGCCGGCGCGGGAAGTCGGCTTCGACGAAGCGGACGTCGGCGCAGGTGAGCCGACCGGATGGAATGGTGCGTGGTTCGGACATCCCGGCGAGAATGCACGATCAGCGGCGGATGAATAGGGGGGGATTTTAGGACGCTTACCTCCGACCGTATGGGAAATGTCTATAAGGATCAGGGCAACGCCCCAAGTATGCGGAACGCACGTGGACCGGAGGGCTGAAAGCCCGACCGATGCGGCTCATACGCGGTGATGCGCGCTGCCACCGCAGTCCATCGGAGCTGCGTGCGGTTCAGTGGCCTCGCGTCCGCTGGCGCTACAGGAGTGCAGCGCCTCCTTATGCGTTAGTCTTCGAGTTGTTCAAGCAGCAGCTTGAGCAGTTTGCGGGCGGAGTCGGGGATGACGGTGCCGGGGCCGAAGATGGCGGCGGCGCCGTTTTGATAGAGGAAGTCGTAGTCCTGGGCGGGGATGACGCCGCCGCAGACGACCATGATGTCCTCGCGACCGAGTTTTTTGAGTTCGGCGATGAGTTGGGGCAGGAGCGTTTTGTGGCCGGCGGCAAGCGAGCTCATGGCGACAATGTGGACGTCGTTTTCGGCGGCTTGTTTGGCGGTTTCCGCAGGGGTCTGGAACAGCGGGCCGATATCGACATCGAAGCCCATGTCGGCGTAGGCGGTGGAGACGACTTTGGCACCGCGGTCGTGGCCGTCCTGGCCCATTTTGGCGACCATGATGCGGGGGCGGCGGCCTTCGGCGGCTTCGAATCGGGCGATGAGTTCGGGGATGTCTTTCATGTCGCCCTGATGGTTGAATTCCTTGCCATAGACGCCGGAGATGGAGCGGATGACGGCGGTGTAGCGGCCGAAGTGTTTTTCCATGGCGTCGGAGATTTCACCGAGCGAGGCGCGGGCTTTGGCGCACTCGATGGCGAGGGCTAACAAGTTGCCTTCGCCGCCGCCGGCGCAGTCGGTTAGGGCTTCGAGGGTGGCTTGGCAGGCGGTTTCGTCGCGCTCGGCGCGGAGTTTCTTGAGCCGCTCGATTTGGGAAATCCGGACGGCGGTGTTGTCCACGTCGAGAATGTCGATCGGGTCTTCGTGGGCGAGGCGGTATTTGTTCACGCCGACGATGGTTTCCTCGCCGGAATCGATGCGCGCCTGGCGGCGGGCGGAGGCCTCCTCGATGCGCATTTTGGGAATCCCGGCTTCGACGGCCTTGGACATGCCGCCGTATTCGGCGGCTTCCATGATATGGGCCCACGCGCGGTGGATGAGTTCGTGGGTGAGGGATTCGAGGTAGTAGGAACCGCCCCAGGGATCGATCACGCGGCAGAGGGAGGTTTCGTCCTGGAGGAAGATCTGGGTGTTGCGGGCGATGCGGGCGGAGAAGTCGGTGGGCAGGGCGATGGCTTCGTCGAGCGCGTTGGTGTGCAGCGACTGGGTGTGGCCGAGGGTGGCGGCCATCGCTTCGATGCAGGTGCGGGCGATGTTGTTGTAGGGGTCCTGTTCGGTTAGCGACCAACCGGAGGTCTGTGAGTGGGTGCGGAGGGCGAGTGACTTCGGGTTTTTCGGGTTGAAGGTCTTGACGATCTTGGCCCACAACACGCGGGCGGCGCGCATTTTCGCGACTTCCATGAAATGGTTTTTCCCCTGCGCCCAGAAAAACGAGAGGCGGGGGGCGAAGGCGTCGATATCGATGCCGGCGGCGATGCCGGTGCGGAGGTATTCCCAGCCGTCGGCGAGGGTGTAGGCCATTTCGAGGTCGGCGGTGGCGCCGGCTTCCTGCATGTGATAGCCGGAGATGGAAATGGAGTTGAACTTCGGCATCTTCTGCGAGGTGAACTCGAAGATGTCGGCGATGATTTTCATCGAGGGCTCGGGCGGATAGATATAGGTGTTCCGCACCATGTATTCCTTGAGGATGTCATTCTGGATGGTGCCGGCGAGTTGATCGAGGGTGGCGCCCTGTTCGAGGGCGGTGACGATGTAGAAGGCGAGGATCGGCAGCACCGCGCCGTTCATGGTCATGGAGACCGAGACCTTGTCGAGCGGGATGCTGTCGAAGAGCACCTTCATGTCGAGGATCGAGTCGATGGCGACTCCGGCCTTGCCGACGTCACCGACGACGCGTTCGTGGTCGGAGTCGTAGCCGCGGTGGGTGGCGAGGTCGAAGGCGACGGAGAGGCCTTTTTGCCCGGCTGCGAGATTTCGCCGATAGAAGGCGTTGGATTCCTCGGCGGTGGAGAATCCGGCGTATTGGCGGATGGTCCACGGCTGGAAACAATACATGGTGGCGTAGGGGCCGCGCAGGA
>JBIPND010000451.1:0-3691 GCA_044374015.1 Luteolibacter sp.
GGTGCTGAGATCCCGCAAGAAATCACCGGTAGCAATCTGGTGGCCGCCGCGCAGGTAGCCGTTGAGGAGTTCCTCGGCAAACGAGTCCCCGGCATTCAGGAATTTGTAGGCCCAGATGATGTGTTCAGGGATGACGGGGTTGCCGGGTTGCCATGGGGCGGGCGTTTCCTCCGAGGCGGTTTCGAGGCTGTAAACGCGTGCCGCCATCGCAACCGGTGGGTCGGATTCCTCCTCTTCCTCGCCTGGAACAATGAGGATGTCGGTGGCGTCGATGTCGGAAATCTCGGGGTAGCGGAGTTGGAACTTCAGTGCTCCTTCTTCGGCGTCATAACCGGGCGCGTTGAGGCGTGCCGGGACCGGTCGCGAGGAAGGCATGAAACGCTTGATCTCACCCGGTTCGTCCGGATCCTCGGGATACCAATCGCCGCCCTTGTTGATGAGGTCGTAGGCGATGCCGCCGGAGACGACTTGCAAGCCATCCGCCGCGAGGTCTGCCGGGAGCGATGGAAAGCGAATGGTGCAGGCTTCAATCTCCGAAGGCGGGGTTCCTCTTAGATCCTGGTTGGCGGTCTGGGATGTTTTGAGTGCAACATTGCCGATTACCTGGCTGCCGGGGCGGAACATCAGGGTGTTTGCCCCGGTTTCGATCCAGCGCCCGATGAATCTGTTTTTCGGAAAGCCCGGAGCAGTGAACTCCAGCTTCACAAAGACGGTGTCGATCTGCGTGGTTGAGAAACTTTCGGGTTGCTCGATTTCCAGTCGGCAGGATGCAGTTAGATTGTCTGGCTGGCCCGGGATCAACATACTTCCCGTAAAGGTGAGCGAATCGGCTGCGCTTTCAACCGAGGCGGAGTCTCCCGCCTGAGGTGATCCGTTCCCCACAAAGAGCGTGGCCTGATCCACCGCGCCGCTGGTGGGCGCTGCCGCGAAGGCGATGGAGAGTGGGGCTGAAAGTGAGGGGAACGCGGAAGCGTCCTCTTCCCAGGTGAGGGAAACGGATGATTCATCATAGCCCTTTTTTCCGGCGATGTTCGCCGTGGTTTCCGAACGGATCACGTAGGTCTGCGGCTGGGCATTCGCAATCTCTATGGTTTCATCGAAGACGAAACCATCACCGACCGTGGCATCGAGCGGGATGGAGTGGAGCAATTCATCCTGATGATAGAAATTGAGTGTCTGCGGTCGCTCGGCGGCCGATTGTGAGAAGCGGGAAACGGAATCCTTCACCGTGCCCTGGAGGCGGACTTCAAGATTGCCGCCTTGAAGCGTGGAGGATGTCACGGACATATCGACCGATGGCGTTGGAACTGCTTCCGCTGCGACGAAACCTTCGGGCACTTCCTCGATGTTTTGCGCGTCTCCGACGACGGTCTCCATCGGGAGCAGAGTGGCTTCCAATCCTGATGTTGCGTTTCCTCCGCGTTCTTCTGTCCTGTGATTGTGGGCGGTGAAGAGTCCATCCCGATTGTCAACCAGCCAGGAACCATCGGCAATGGTGAAGAACATGGCCGCGCCCGGAATCCGATCCGGCTCGTAACTTTGGAATGTCGATTGCCATGGTTTATCTTCTACCTGAGCCTCCCAGCAATACCATGTCTCTTCCTCTCCCTCCTTCGAGCCGGTGTGGTGGAGGGTGACTTTGTATTTGTTATTGCGACGAAGTTTGATGGTTCCGGTTTCAGGAACTCCGACTGCGGGTGTGACAACGAATTGTGTCCGATGGTCGCGTGGTCCTTCACCACGGATCTCCATGCGCCACGAGGCATAGTCGCCGTAAGCCTTGAAATCGACTTCCTGAATTTCGTCTTCAGGCGGATTCCCTCCGTCGGTCGGGTCATTGGGATCGGAGCCTTGATTGACTTCGGTCAGATCATTCACGCCATCTCCGTCCGTGTCGGCAATGCGAGGATTGCAGCCGTTTAGCCACTCGTGGAAGTTGACGAGGCCGTCGTTGTCGGGATCACCTGAGGCACCGTCGACACCAGAGGTGCTTCCGGGATCGAAGGAATGCTGGATTTCCCACCCGTCGGGCATTCCGTCGCCATCGGTATCATGTTTGGTTGGGTCGGTAAGATGGATATTTATCTCGGCGGAATCGGAAAGGCCATCGTTGTCCGTGTCAGCCTTCAAGGGATCGGTGTGGTGAGTGTTCAGCTCGGCCAGATTGGCAACCCCGTCGCCGTCGGGATCTTCCTGTCCGTCTAGCGTGCCATCGTTGTCAGTATCCTGAAGCAGGGGGTTCAGGCCAAGGCGTTGTTCCTGGACGTTGGTCAGACCGTCGCCGTCGGGATCGGTGATGCTGTTGTAAACGAGCGGGTCAAGCCCGTTGGCGACTTCCCAGCCATCGCGCAGCTTGTCGTAATCCGTATCTGGATTCCAGGGCTGGGTGTGGTGGATCCGGAGTTCGGCGAGGTTGGTGAGTCCGTCACGATCATAATCTTCATGACCGTCTGGAATACCATTGCCGTTGGTGTCGGGCTTGGTTGGGTCGGTGGAGATGTAATAGGCCTCCTCGTAATCCGTTATTTCGTCGGCATCCGTGTCGGCGTTGTTGGGATTGGTGCCATACCAGTATTCGTCGATGTTTGACAATCCGTCGGCATCAAGGTCGCCGTAGGGTCCTTGATCGGGGTCGGTCGTTCCGTCATCGTCAGGGTCAAGGCTGTGGAGAATTTCCCAATCATCGGGCAATCCGTCGTCGTCACGATCCGCCACCCAAGGATCGGTTCCCTTCAGATATTCATCGTAATCGCTGAATCCGTCGCCATCGCTGTCGATGTCCGTCACGGCGACGCGCCAAAAGAATTTGTCCGCCACGGTTCCATCCTGATAGGTCGGCAGGGTGGCGATTTCAATTTGCTGACCATACCCGTATTCAGATTGACTGGTGGCAAACCAGCTTCCTGTGGAAAGGTCGGGTGAGGCATGGAGTGTGTATTTTTTGCCGTATTGGGTGGGCCACGAGATGACGAAAGCCTCGGGAGAAACCAGCACTGGATCGCCGCCGCCCTCAGGTGTCGTGTAAACGGCGGAGACGTGTCGCACCTTGGCTTGGAGGAATCCGAGGGGTGGCGTTCCATCGAAGGGATCGGTGCCGGCGTTGCACTCATCGAGATTGCTGACGCCGTCGCCATCGGCATCGTCGCCGGGAAGGATGGACGCAGGAAAAAGCTGGTAGTCGTTGAAACGCCTCTCCCATGCGTCACTCATGCCGTTGCCGTTAGAATCGGCGGCGGCATGGACTTTGGGACTGAGAAGCAGAGTGGCCAGCGGAAAGATGAATCTGAGTTTCATCGTGCGGTCTTTCCTTTCTGCTCGGATGCGGATTTATCGACCCGCCAGAAGTTGAGAGTGATGTCCTTGGGTTGCGGCGGATTGGCCTTGAGATATTCCTCGCGCTCGATGCGGGCGCGTTCGCGGCCTTCGTATGCGATTCTCAGCTGCGCCAGTTCGCTGTTGTAGAGGTCATGAAGGGACTGGATGACGACAAGCTCCTCGGCGGCAGGCTTGGTGTCGCCGGTGATTTGGAAGGTGGCCTTGCCCTCGGGGAAATCGGGAAGGTCCGGGGCGTCGTATTCCCGGCCTTTGGCGGCGTAGAGTTCGGCCATGCGGTCGATGTTTACATTGCCCCAGCCCATCATCATCTGATGGGTGTCACCGGCGGTGTCGGCGAAGGAATTGATGCCACCGG
>JBIPND010000450.1:0-3691 GCA_044374015.1 Luteolibacter sp.
AGACCTCGGCCTCCAGAAATCCAAAGCCGACGCCGGACTGGTCGACGGCCTGTCCACCAGCCGCGCCAACACCGAGCTGGAACTGGCCAACAACGACCTCGCCTTCGTGCAACGCCAGCGCGGCGCCGCCGAGCATGCCCTCGCCGTTTTGTGCGGCACGCGGCCGTCCGCGTTTTCCGTTTCCCCGCGGGTTCCTAACGAAACACTGCCATCCATCCGCGCCGGCCTGCCTGCGGAGGTGCTCAACCGCCGCCCGGACGTGCGCGCCGCCCTCGAGGATCTGCGCGCCGCAAACGCCCGCATCGGGGTGGCGGAAACCGCGTTCTATCCGAATTTCAGCCTCAGCGCCGGCGGCGGTTTCGAGTCGCTCGATGTGAAACGTTTCCTCGATTGGGAAAACCGCGTGCTCGCCCTCGGGGCCGGCGTCGCCGCGCCGCTCATCGATGGCGGCGCGAACACCGCGAACTATCAGGCCGCGTTCAGCCGCTACGAAGAAGCGCTCGCCCTCTATCGGCAGACGCTGCTCATCGCCCTCCGCGAAGTGGAAGACGCGCTCGTCGATCTCAAAGGCCTCGCCCGTTCGCGCTCCGCGCTGAGCAACGCGCTCGCCAGCGCCCGCGACACGCGGACGCTTTCCCAGGAGCGCTACGACAAGGGACTGACCAGCTATTTCGAAGTCGTCGATGCCGACCGCTCGGTGCTGCGGATCCGCCTGACGCTCAGCCAGCTCGACGCCCAACAGCGCATCACCCTCGCCGCACTTGCCAAAGCGCTCGGCGGCGGCTGGAGTGGCAAATGAACCAACCCGCCACTCAACGTTAGAAACCGATGTGGAAACTTCTCTTCTTATTTGCCGGAGTGGCAATCGCCGCCGCGTTGCTCGCCCGCTGGTGGTTCGGCATCCGCATCCTCACCAACGTGGGCGGCCGCCCCTGTCGCTGCGATCTCGGAAAATGGCTGCCCCCTCCCGGCGATGAGGCGCTGATCCACCGGGCGGAGGAATCCGCTGCGGAATTCGGCAGCCAACTCCGCCTCAAAGCCCTGGCCGAATGGCGCGAGCGAAATCCGAAAGCCGCAGGCTCGCGCGAGAGCGCCCGGCGCTTCGGGCTCGCGGTGCCGCCGCTGAGCGGAATCGTCGCGATCATGGCCGCGCTCATCGCCAAAATCCCGATTCTCGGTGCGATTTCCGTATTCATGGCCGCCACCGCGCTGGCCGCGATTCTGGGAATTCTGTCGCTGGCCGCCGAGCTCCAGGCGATCATGCACAGCGCCACCAAGCTGCGCGAAACCAAGAGTTTCCCCCGCCGCGATGACGAAGACGCGGTGATCCAATGCGCGATGGCCCACGCCTGGAAGGAAACCCTGCCGCCGATTTTGAAACTCCTTCAAAAGTGACGAAAATAAGGAGTGGGGACCTTGCTGTCCCTCTCTTCCCCGCCCCCACCGTTGCGGAGGCGTCTCGCCTCCCGCCTGTCAGATCCGGGCGAGAGGCACCAGCCACGTTTCCACAAATCGTGATGCGTTGCGGCATAGCGCTGCTTCTGCCACCGCCGTTTTAAAGATTGACCCCACGGAACGGATGGCGACTTTGAAGTTCATGAAATTCAGCGGTTTTCCCTCCGTTCCAGCATGGGCCTGCATGTGCCTGATCTCATTCGCCCACGCCGGGGAAATGCGGGTGTTCCGCAGCGCGGAAGGCAAGCCACTCAAAGCCAGCTTTCAAGGCGCGGCCGGCGACCATGTCACCCTGCTGCGGGAGGACGGAAAAAGCTTCGAAATCCCGATTTCAAAACTCAGCCAGGAGGACCAAACCTACATCGCCCAACAAGCGCTGAGCGCCGGCGACGAGGCGAAAAAACTCAACGCCGCCGCCGGCCATGAAATCACCCAAGGCGCCAGCCTCGCCGCCACCAAGGCCGAAGAGCTCGCCGCAGCGCTCCAACTCAGGCCGGAATCCCAGTCGAAATACGGGCGCAGCTGGCGCCTCTACGCCGCCTACGCCAAGGACTATCAGCTCTTCGGCACCATGCCATACTCGGTCGCGCTCTATTCCGACGCGGACGGCTGGGTCGGCAGCGTTTCCATCGTCTATGCGAACAAAGGCGATTTCGGCAGCACCGCCGGTCTCGGTCAAGACCACTTCGCGGGAGGCACCACCGCCACCGCCGGCAGCCTCAAGCAGGCCATGGACAAGGACGAGGAAACCGTCGCCAAGGCGCTCACCGCCGTGCTCGGCCCCGCCAAAATCCAGCGCTACGGCGAAGGCTCCACCCGCCGGAAAATCAGCCGCTGGGACTGGAATGGCAGCGCCTTCATTCTATCCAACGAGGAAAACGAATACGTCAGCCTCGCCATCGTCCCCTCCGCCACCGCCGACGGTGGCGGCAAGTCCGCCATGGTGAAAGACGGCGAGGTGAAACAACGCCTGCTCGCCAGCATCGTCAAATCCCCTAACGGCGATGTTTATCTATCGGAAATCCCGATGGTCGACCAAGGCCCCAAAGGCTACTGCGCCCCCGCCACCTTCGAGCGGGCGATGCGGACGATGGGCCTGGAGGCGGACATGTATCTGTTAGCCATGGTCGGTGAGAGCAAGGCCGGCGGCGGCACGTCGGTCGAGCTGCTGTTGGAAAACGTGCGTTCCCAGGTTTATAAAAAAGGCCGGCGCACCAAGGACGAAGCCATCAAGGAAATCCGCATCCGCGATATCAAACGCTACATCGACCAGGGCATCCCGGTGATGTGGACGATGTGCTCGGTGGAATCCTACAACGAGATCGCCAACCAAAACACCAAGCAGCGGGAAAGCATCGAGGACTGGAACGCCTACACCGCCGAGATCGCCGGCCCGGCCGCGGAGCTCGCGAAATCCGAAAAGCCCGCCAGCAACCACCACATCTGCCTGATTATCGGCTACAACGAAACCACCGGCGAAATCGCTGTTAGCGATTCGTGGGGCATGCGCTACGAGCGCCGCTGGGTACCCGTCCCGGTGGCAAGCTGGGCCAGCGCCGGCGGGATTTTCATGATTCTCCCCTGAGCGCGCCCGCCGCCCCATCTGCCGGAAAATCCGCGTATCCTTCCAGATGGGATGCGGAGCACCCTTGGCGAACTCTTGCCACGTTCACCATGAACCCGCCAAGATCGCATGACCGCCGCCACCTCCTTCTCTGTATTCCACCAATGGCTGATCGCCGATCCCAACCTATCAGCTTCGCCCTGCGCGATCATTCTCCACCTCGAGCCGACCCTTCCCGGCTGTGACCTGATCGCGGAAATCGCCGACTACCTCAATGAATACGACGACGAGGGCGAGGGCCGCTGGCTTCCCGCCACCGCCGACCTCGTCGCCAAGGTCGCGGCGGACGACAATTACCGCCAGCTCCTCGGGATCCCGGAAAACCCCACCTCGGAAGCCGCCGGCCATCTCAAAACCCTCGCCGCACTCGGCCGCCGCGGCCACGTCGTCTTCCAGTGGCCCGAAGCCGCCGCAGACGGCCTCGGCGAAACCCAAACCTTCCACGCCGGCGTCGGGAAAGCCGCTAACATCGACGAAAAATGCCATCTGATTCTCAACCCCGAACTCATCGAGTTCAACAGCATCGCCCACATCATCGGCGATGTGTTTTTGGAATGGCACCATTCCGGCTCCCGCCGCGCCGCGGCGCTTCACGGGATTGAATAGGATATG
>JBIPND010000452.1:0-3677 GCA_044374015.1 Luteolibacter sp.
GCGGCTGGATTCCACGTTGGATGCCGGGCAAGTCCGCGAGGTTTACGAGCGGCTCGATGCCGGCACGTTGAAACTGCTCTACATCGCGCCCGAGCGTTTCGCCAACGAGGCATTCCGGCAGCGGATGAAACGCCTGCCGATCCGGCTTGCGGCGATCGATGAAGCGCACTGCATCTCCGAGTGGGGCCACAATTTCCGCCCGGATTACCTCAAGCTCGCGAAACTCTGCCGCACTCTGAAAATCCCGCGGGTGCTCTGTCTCACCGCCACCGCCACGCCGAAAGTCGCCCGCGATATCCGCAAGGCATTCCGCATCGCCGCAGCGGATCATGTGCAGCTCAGTTTCCATCGCCCGAATCTCGACCTGCGCGTCACCCCGTGCACCGCCGGCGAGCGGAAAAACCTGCTGCTGGAGCGGCTGCTAACGATCGATGGGCCCGCCGTGGTTTATGTCACCCGCCAGGAGACCGCCGAGGAAGTCGCCACGTTTCTCGCCAGGCAGGGGCTCTCGGTGCGCGCCTATCATGCCGGGTTGCCTGCCGAGTTCCGCGCGGATGCGCAGGGTGGATTCATGAAAGGGGACACGCGCATCATCGTCGCGACCATCGCCTTCGGCATGGGCATCGACAAATCCAACATCCGCGCCGTCTATCATTACAACCTGCCGAAAAGCCTGGAAAACCACACCCAGGAAATCGGCCGCGCCGGGCGTGACGGCCTGCCCGCAATCTGTGAAATGCTCGCCTGCGGCGACGATCTAACCGTCCTTGAGAATTTCATCCACTCCGACGCTCCGTCGCCGCGCGCCCTCACCAATCTCATCGATCGGGTGCTGCGCCTCGGGCAGACGTTCGACGTCTCGCCTTACGACCTCTCCACCATCTGCGACATCCGGCCCGCGGTCGTCGCCACGCTGATGACCTATCTGGAAATCGAAGGAATCATCGAGGCCACCGGCAGCCACTACGCCACTTACCGCGCCAAACTGCTGCGCCCCGAGGACAAAATCCTGGCCGGCCGCTCGCCGGCGGAACGCAAACTCATCAAACGCTTGCTCGACTCCGGTGAACTGAAACGCTGGTGGTGGTATTTCTATCCGGCAAAGCTCGCCGTCGAATTCGGCAGCACCCGCGAGAAGATGGTCGGCCTGCTCACCGGCTTGGAGGCCGCGGGTGACATTATTCTAACCGTCTCCGGCGTCCGCCACGCCTATCGGATGAAAAAGGATCCCGGCGATCTCAAATCCCTCACCGCCCGACTCGTCGAAAAATTCCAGCAGCGCGAACAAGCCGACCTCGCCCGTCTCGCGCAGGTGTTGGGAATCTCCGCCCAGCGCGGCTGCCTAACCGCCTACCTCACCAAACACTTCGGCGAAAAACTAGCAGCACCCTGCGGCCACTGCGACCGCTGCCGCGGCATCCCCGCGAAAACCATCAAGCGCCCGAAATTCCGCCGCGCCACCGACGAGGAGCTCGCGCTGGTGAAAAACCTCGCCGCTGAAAAACATGCGGCACTCGCCACACCGCGCCAGCTCGCCCGGTTTCTCTGCGGCATGGCCAGTCCCGCCGCCACTCGCGCGCGGCTGACCCGCCACAATGCCTTCGCCCTGATGTCCGACCTGCCATTCAGCGAAGTTTTGGCGATCGCCGGCGCGGCGTAGACCGTTGCCGGAAAATACTACCGAATTTTTTCCGGCTTGGGATCCTCGCTGCGCTGTCCGGAGTCCAAGCTTTAGCGTGCCTCCTCAAAAGCACCGAAAACCGTCAATTCCAGACCGCAAGCTGTCGGCGTACGGTTGCGTGAGTCGAGCGCCGGCTTCAGGCTTGCCGGGAGTCGAGCACGAAGCGGATCAGGCCCTGCACCGTGCAATGCGACTCCACCGCATGCCGCAGCGGGTGCTCGCCGTGGATGCGGTAAACGTTCCTCCGGCCCTGGCGCGTGCGTTCGAGGATTCCGCCCGCCTCCACTTCGGCGATGATTTTCTGAACCGCCCGCTCGGTGATGCCGACCGCCGCAGCAATGTCGCGCAGGCGCATTTCGGGATCGTCCGCGAGGCAAAGTAACACGTGGGCATGGTTGGTGAAAAAGGTCCAGCCGTTGGGCTCCGGAGTTGGGGAAGTGGTTTTTTTCATTTTCGGGGTTGACGATCGAAACCTGTCATGAAATACACGAATCATGGTTCGTGCATCGCGGTTCCGGAAATTAAAAGCCTAAATCAGGCGGCCGACAAGCAGCACGACGCCACTCTTTCTTAAAATCGTCCCCATGGAAATCATTCAATCGCTCTCCTCCAGTCTTCTTTCGCCCATGGTCCTCGCCTTCGTGCTAGGGCTCTTTGCCACGCTGGTGAAGAGCGATTTGAGCTTCCCCGACGAGCTTTACTCGGCGCTCACCATCTATCTGCTATTTGCGATCGGCCTGAAGGGCGGGATGAAACTCGATGGCATGAGCCTCTCGGTGGTTGGAATTCCGCTGATGAGCGCGGTTTTTCTGAGCTGCGTGATTCCGATCTGGTGTTTCGTGATCTTGAAAAAATTCGTCCGGCTCGATGGTGCGAATGCCGGGGCGATCGCGGCGCATTACGGTTCGGTTTCCGCAGTCACCTTCAGCGCGGTGCTGGCGTTTCTGGAGACTGCCAAAGTTCCGGTGGAGGGCTATGTGCCGGCCTTGCTGGCGGTGATGGAAGCGCCTGCCATCATCGTGGCGGTCTTTCTGGCGATGCGGAGTGTCAGCGCTGGCAAAAAGGCCACGCCCGGAGAGTTCAAGCACTTGATGCACGATCTGCTCACCGGCAAGGGCATCATGCTTTTGTTAGGCGGGTTGCTCATCGGGTTCCTCTGCGGCGAAAAAGGATTCACCCAGGTGGCACCGCTTTTCGACGCGCCGTTCAAGGGCGTGCTGACCCTGTTCCTGCTCGAAGTCGGCTTGGTGACCGGCCGCCGACTGGGCGACCTGAAAGACGCTGGCTGGCGGCTGGTCGCCTTCGCGCTGGTGATGCCTGTCCTGCACGGATTGTTAGGCGCACTCGTCGGGCAACGGGCGGGACTGAGTCTCGGAGGTGCCACGGTGCTGGCCACCCTCGCGGCCAGCGCGTCCTACATCGCGGCACCGGCGGCGGTGCGGATCGCCCTGCCGCAGGCGAGCCCGGCGCTCTATCTAACTTCCTCGCTGACGATCACGTTCCCCTTCAACATCGTGCTCGGGATTCCCATCTATCACGCCTTCGCGAAATATCTGTTCTCGTGTTGATGGGCTTCCGGCAGTAGTGGCTGGAGCGTCTCGCTCCAGACCGTCTGTCCGGGCGTCTCGCCCAATATTGTCTGTTTAGACTATCATGACCGTGGTTTGGCGGATTTTGTAATTGCCTTGGTTCCGCGTTTCCTCACCGGAAACTTGGGGCGAGGCTTCGCTTTGATGGTAGGCTCCTTGCTCCGACCCCGACTGCTCCCGGCTTTGGTTGATCCGAGATCGACTCGCATCTGTGCGAACACCCGCGCCCTCCGCTTAGGGGGAAAAGCTCAGAGCGGAGCCTGACTGCGTGGATTTGATGATTTCAATGCTGCTTTCGCAACTGAGTTCATCCGGTGTGCGACGACAATTATAACTACCCCCTGACGACAATTAAAACAACCCATTGAGTGGGAGGTTTTCGGGGTGGGGCGGGATGGAGTTTGACG
>JBIPND010000453.1:0-3656 GCA_044374015.1 Luteolibacter sp.
AGCTTCAAGTAGGAAAGAGAGGTCCGAGGCATCCATTCCGGCGAGGCGATCATCCTCGAAGTTCATCAGAACGAGGGACTCACGGGGTGCGCCGGCAGCAAGCAGGTCCGCCAGGCACTGGGACAGGAAGCAGGTCTTGCCACTGCGGCGCATGCCGATCACCGCGAGTGCCTTTCCTGGAACTGCCGGCAATCGGATTTCCCGGCGCGTAAGCTTGGGGATTGTGGCAACGAGGGAATCGTTGAGCTTTTGGGTAAGGGTGGTTTGAATCTCTCCTTTCAGCGGGGCGGATCGTATCCAATTTTATCCTTTTTAAAAAGATAAAATTGAGAAGGGTCATGACGTTTCGAGCTCGTGCCAGGCTCCGCGTATGGCGATGGATCTGGCGGTGGGGGTGGAGAGGAAGCTGGGATCAGGGATGATTCCGACGCGGCCGAGATCCAAGCGGTCGGCGTCGAGGCAGACCGCAAGCGTCGGATCGGTTTGGGGCCTGCCGCCGTTGTGGATGTTGCAGGCGATGACGAGAAGATCCATGCGGGTGTCGTCGAGAGCGAAGTGGCCGGCCTGGCGGAATTGCGAAGCGAGAAGGGCACCGCGCGGGCCGTGCTGGGGATCGCGGTATTCGTTTTCCCGGCAGGAATCGTGAAACACCGCGAACAGCCGGACCACCTCCGGATCCGCGCCGTGGATGTCAGCAAGGTAAAGCCCGTTGCGGCGGACCTTGAGCCAATGGCTGGGTCCATGGTCGGAGTCCGCATGAAGGCGGAATTGGGCGGTGACGAGTTGCCAGAGGGTGATTTCGGAGTGGGAGAGCATTGGATACGGGCGGTGCGCTCAGGCAGCAAGAGCAAACGGGTTGCTTCTATCACTCCATCCGGGATTGTCAGCACTTCCTTGTGTCATAGGCCGGGAGCAGCCGGTTTTCGGAAAATTGTTCAAACACTAGCCAAGAATTAGGTCCGAAACAAACCACCCCAACACCAAAACATGCCCCGCCCTGTCACCGCATTCTTGGAATTTCCCATCGTCAATCAAGCCTGCGCCCACATCCGTGACTGACTCCGGGATCCAGGTCTCCTGGCGAAACATCCCGAGCTCGGCAGAATCGGGTCCGCCTCAGTCCATATGCATGCCTGCGTGGCGGAGAGCTGCAATCCGCCGCCTTGAAGCGTGCGGCGAATCGGATTGCTATGACACAATAACAACCGCCAACTTGACAAATCCGAAACTACCTGATATACGCTGCACCATGATCAACGGCAACGGCTTCCACTCCCCAACAGGTATCCGCCGGATGATCCCGGCTGTCGCAAGCCGGACCGTCAGGCACGTCTCAGGCCCGCTGCGGAAGTAACGCAGGCATCCTTCCGAGACTGTCCATCACCCGCGTTTTCCAGCGCGAACGAACCCTCGTGTCCCGATCACCCGGCACACGGAAACCCACCAAGAACGTCCCACCATGCCCACACCACACCCCGATCGCCTTCGTCTCACCATCCGTATCTCCCACAACAGCCCCAACCACCACCTCTCGAACAACAACGGCACCTGGTGGATTAACTTCACCGTGCGCGCCGAGAATGGAAGCACCCAACGCATCCGCCGTTCGCTGAAGACCGGGGATGTGGAAAAAGCCCGAACCAGTAGGGACCGCATCCTCCGTGCGCTGCGCCACGCCTCCGGCCGCATCGCCGCTTTAACCCCACCCACCCCAGAAATCATGACCGCTTCACCCGCTTCTCTTCTCGCTCCTGAAACCATCGCCTATCAGCATGCCGGCCGCGTCTGGGAGGAGTTTCACGCGGAATCGACCCGACTGAATCTCGGCGAGCGCTTGCAGGACCTTGAATCCTGCCCATCCGCGGAGATCGCCGAGGCCCTTCGCATCCTTCCCGGCGGCGAACGAACCCCGGTGGCTTTCGGCGTGTTTCTCCATGCCGCCAGTCATTGGACCCCTCTGGAACAAACCGTTTTCCTCGGCGAGTTTCTGCCCGGGCCGTCGGTGGTCGAGCGCCGGATCCTGGAAGCGGCTGCCCGCGGCGCTTTGAAGGCACCGGAGAAACTGCCGGTCACGCTTGAGGAATTCCCCAGCCGGATTTGGCAACGTGCCATCGCGTCAGGTTCGCCTACCCGTCTCATCCATGCAGGCCATCAGGCAGTTCTCGCGATGCTTCGTTTGTATTTTCGGTATGAGGTGCAAGGCGAACCCACGCCACCGGATTTCAGCAAACTGCAACCCGGCGAGGAAATGGAGTTCCGGGTTCCCTCCGGCGACCTGCCTCCCATCATGGATCTGCTAGGGCTGCCGCCCTTCACCTTGCCGGAAATGAAGGGCCGCGTGCTGGAATGGATCATGGATGCGGCGAGGAAGGAGCGCTTCGCCCTCTCCTGTGGACAGGACCATGCGTTTTTCGCCTGGGTCTTCGCCGACACCCCTGACGGTCCGAAGTATTCCGAGCAAATCGCCGAAGAGGCAGCCACGATGCTGGAAAGACTGAACGACAGGAAAAGCCTGCATAGCAGCCATCACGCGCAGCGACTGGGCCGCCTGCTTTTCAGACTCGGCAGGCGTCGTGAATCCATCCGCTGCGCGAAAGCCGTCGGGCTCTCGCCGTGGCAACAAGGTTGGCAGTTTCAAACCCTCGTCGGTTCCGCCCACACGCGCATCCGTGCGCGCCTCGTCCGCCCCGGAATCATCAGCGATGCCTGGACCACCGAGCCCGCCTTGGCCGGTTCCGCCATGTCGATGCCGCTTTGGTTGGTAGACCCCGTCAACCGCGTCCCCGATCTGGTGGAACTCTTCCGCAAGGCGGATGCCTGCCCATGGATTTTTCCACGCCTCCATCACGTCTACCAATGGCACCTCGCGCTCTGTGGAAAACAAGAGACATTGAGGGAGGTCGAGGCGGTTGATCCGGAGTTCGCGATCGGACTTGCGGCTCAAACCCGATCGGCCTGCTGAAATTGGACGACCGCCGCAAATCCTGCGGGATGATTCCGAATCCCGCAGCTCCATTCGCGAACAGCCACATTCGCAGCAGGAAATCAGGCCTCTGCCCGATAGCGTCATCCTTCTGTATGTGCATCCACCACCTGGCGGTCATCGATCCACGCTTGCAGGCGCTCATTCGTCATCTCCACCCGGATCCGATACCACCGCTGGTCCTCAAATTCGTGTTGTGAACCGGTTGAGTTCAAGGCTGGCAACGGTCATGGATGCCCGCGAGTCCTCCCGCTTGCAACCCCAGCGGCCGCACCGCTACAACCTCCCCCGCCCATGCAGCACCGCCTTCACATCCAACCAGCCCGGAAATTCACACCGCCTCTAACGCGGAACCGCGTGCTGTATGCGATGTTGGGACTGACCGTCGTCGTCGCCGCCGGCCTGTTGTGGCGCTCCGGGCTCATCCCGCTGCCCCAGTAGCTGTCGAACCACGGTGGTGACGCGCTGTGGGCGCTGATGGTGTTCGTGGGCTTCGGTTTCCTGCTGCCGCGTGCACCGACGCTGATCGTCGCGCTGCTGGCGCTCACCTTCGCGTGGGGCGTGGAGTTTTCGCAGCTTTACCACGCGCCGTGGATTGATGCGGTCCGTTCTACGATCCCGGGAAGGCTGGTGTTGGGCACCACCTTCGCTTGGCCGGATCTTCCAGCCTACG
>JBIPND010000454.1:0-3654 GCA_044374015.1 Luteolibacter sp.
GACTCCGACTCCACCGTCCTTGCCAAATCCCTCCCGAATGCGGGAGCCACCGATCCCGATTTGCGCGCGCCCTGGGTAAAGGTCGCCAACCCCGGTTCGAGGGGGCGATATGCCTACTGGATCGGTGACGAGGGAATCAAAGCCCGGGTCGATCTTGCACGGATCGCCGGCAGTTCCACGACCGAACGCGAGCGCTTCGTGCGCTCCCAGTCCCCCCAGGAGCCCGGCATCTCACAGATTGACAAGACCGTATGGGCAGACTTTGAAACCGCAGGGGTGGTCAACAAAAAGGCGCTCGTCAGCATGGGCACTGTTGCCCTCGCCGCCAGGGAATCCGGCGCCGTCACCCGGGATTCACTGCCGCGCTACTATTTCAACGATCTAACCGCCGGCGGCTTCGGCCTGCCGGTCAACGTCAGGGACGGCGGCATGAAAGCCGATCTCTCGCTCATTTTCGACAGCACCCAGCTCTCCAAGACCAGCATGATCCGCCGCTACCTCGGCGGCGTGCCCTCCCTCCTTCCCGGCAGTGACCGCCTCCGTAGCGACGGTGCCAAGGTTTACGGCTTCTCGGTTGATTCCGATACCCAGGGACGGAAGAAATTCTACCTCAGCGATCAAATCAGCAAGGCGGGAACCCTCGGCGTGGGACCTAACTGGGGTATACTCTGGAACTATGCCCACATGTGGGAAAATGTGGCCAACCAACAATCCCCGCTGGTGGGCGTCACGCCGCGCGTCGAGTCCAGCCTCCGCGACGAGAACTGGCTGCCCTATACCATGAGCGGAACGGCTGACGGCCAGCGCGATCACCAGCACCTCAACAGCTCGCTGGCTCCCGTTCTCTCGGCCTTCCAAATGGGCTTCCGCTTCAGGGCGAGACCCGGTCCGGTGGACGCCAAGGGTGGCAAGCAGTATTACGCCCAGCTGGAAATCAAACCCGTGGTCGGCCTCTGGAATCCCTATAACGTCGCCATCAAACCCAACCGATACAAGTTCGAGTGGGCTGCCAATCCATTCCTCCGTTTCGACTATCAGAAGCCCCCGCTCCAGTCCACCAACGCCAACGTCATCACCACCTACATGCGCGAGCGCTGGGCCGCGAGCACGGCACCGACGCCGGACAATCCGCGGGGCAGCTCGTGGTTCCGCCTCATGACGGATGCGGTGGACTTCCAACCCGGCGAGTTCCGCATGTTCTCCGTCGATGCCGCCGCCGCCATCGAGAAAACCAACAAGCTCGTATCCGGCTGGGGGGAAAACGGCGCATTCGTGATCGATCTTTTGCGCAGCGACGGTTCCAAGCTGCTGGTGCCCGAGGGCTATTATGGGTGGTTCGGAAACGTCGACCTGCAGGATACCCACCAACCGGATACCTTCACGAAGTTTCCCGAATTGAAAGTCAATGCTGCCGCCGCCACGACTTGGATTTCGGTGAACGCCATTTCCAGCACCAGCAATGGCGACAACGACAATGCCAACGACATCCACCTCTCCCGCCTGACCAATCTTTGGAACGGAGGCACCTCACCCGCGATGGGCCGCCCCTTCATGCCCGAGCAAATTATCAGCACCCGCTCGGGCAACACCACGGGAAAAACCATGCATCGGATCGAGGACCTGGCAAAGCCCGGCAACGTGGCACACATCGGCACGTGGTCGTTTTTCAGCCGCAGCACCACTCAACTGCTCGATTCCAACCAAGGGCTGCGCGGCTGGATCGACACCAATCCACGCACCCTCGTCGGCCTGCCGAGATTCGACGGTTCCTCCGTCGAGGCCGGCCGCACCGGATGGAATACGATCTCACCGTTCATGGGTGGTTCCCACGATCCCTCCCCGCGTGGCCAAGTGGGCGATGGTGACGGCGGCAACCGCGGTCTCATCGCCGAAGGGGGCTCCGGCGAGCCTGAACCGCAAGCTGTTCTAGCAGGCGGTCGTTACCAGGGCTTCGGTGGAAACTCCAACACCGCCACCGGTCAGACCCATGTGATCGTTTATGACGTGCCGCGCGCGCCGTTGCACTCTCTCGGCCAGTTCCAAAGCGCCGAGCTCGGTCGCTATAACTTCGAACCCGGCTTTGTTGCCGGAAACTCCTATGCAAACCCGCGCATCCCCCTCGATCAAACGGTGGCCAGGAACTTCGCCGGCATCAAGGTCGGCGGCGCGTCATTCGATCTGGTAGATGTCTCCCATGACGTGAATACCAAACTCTGGGACCCATACTTCTTCTCCACCCTCGGTGCGGATTACGTCAATGCGTCCGGCACATCGCTCGACGCCGCGGTGGATTTCCAGAAACTCGCGTCAGGCGAGAAAAGCCTTCCTAACCCGCGGATGTTTTACAGGCCCATGCCGGGTGAGACGTCGATCGATCAGGTGATCGACTCTGCGGCGGATCGGGCCCCCGAAGCCGTGGCCGCACGGATCCGGATCGAAGGCGCCTTCAACGTCAACTCGCTCTCAAAGACCGCGTGGAAGGCGGTTTTATCAACCCTGGGACGCTCCGAACTCCCCGTGGTGGATCCCGCTAACAACCAGCTCTCGTGGGAGACACCCGATGGCATCCGCTTCAACCGTTTCGGAAACGTGATCCTCAACAGCGCCTACAAGACCAACGCCGGAGGTGACAGCCCGGAATTCTGGCAGGGCTGGCGCGACATTTCCGAGAAGGAGCTCGACCAACTCGCCGAGGCGATGGTCCAGCAAGTGCGCGAGCGCGGCCCCTTCCGCACGATGGCGGATTTCGTCAACCGCAATCCCGCTGGCAAGGCGGAGCATCAGAAAAAGGGCGCCATCCAGGCAGCCATCGACTCCGTGGCCAATCACGCGCTGCCCGCCTCCGTCGGCAATCCGGCTGGCAAGCCGCCCGGGGCGACGTTCTCCGACGCCATTTCCGGTGAGAACCAAGCCGCCGGAAGCGCCGCCTATCTGCTCCAGGGCGATGTGCTCCAAAGCCTCGCCCCCGTGATGCAGGTGCGTTCCGACTACTTCCGCATCCGCAGTTGCGGGGAGGCCCACGACCCCGGTGGCAAAGTGATCGCCACGGCCTGGTGCGAGGCTTTTGTCCAACGCCAGCCCGAGTATGTGAATCCCACCGACGCCGCTTTCCTGACACCTGACGAACTCGCCAGTCAGGCGAGCCGGGCGTTCGGACGCCGCTTCGACATCGTTTCATTCCGCTGGCTTTCCGAATCCGAAATCTGAGAACCCATCCCATGTCCACACGCCTGTTGTTAGCCCTGTGCTGTTGCATCGCCCCGCTCCGCGGCGAGGGGGTCGTTGTCAAAACCGAGATTCTCGCCGTGGCGCTTGACGCCCCTGTCGAAGGTCTGTTCATCGACACGGGAAATGGAATCCAGCCGTTCTCCGCCAACCTGACCGGCCTCGGCCTGCCGATGACCTATCAGGGGCCGCGGCACCTGGTCCTGCACAAGTCCGAGGCCACCTTCAAGCCCGTGCCAGGTCAGCAACCGCCGACGCCGGCGGGGGTGGTGGAACTGCCGGCTGTCAGTGACCGGGCGATCCTGGTCTGCACCCACAATCCCGATGGCGCGTTGAAAATGGTCGCGTATGACATATCCACCGGTGGCATGAAACCCGGTGACTATCGGTTTTTCAATTATTCGGTTCTTCCGCGGAATTTGTGTGGAT
>JBIPND010000695.1:0-2661 GCA_044374015.1 Luteolibacter sp.
ATCGGCGCGGCCATCTGGAATTAGGTTTCGTTGGATTTGGTTGACACGTCAATCAAAATCCCAAGAATAACCAAAGAAACAAAGAAAAACACGAATTTTGCTCGCCATCGACCGCCAACGCCGGATTTTAGATCTCCTGAATCACTCGGGTTCCTTGAGAACCAATGACACCGCTGCGGAATTGGGGGTGACGGATGAGACCGTGCGCAAGGATTTCGAGATGTTGGAAAAGCGTGGCGAGTTGCTCCGAATCCACGGTGGTGCCAGCCGACCCGAGCGGATCCGCGAGGAACTGCCATTCTCCGAGCGCTCCGGAAGCCGGCGCGAGGAAAAGCGGGCGATCGCCAAGGCGGCGGCGGGCCGGATCCAGGCAAATGAGACGATTTTCCTGGATGCGAGTTCGACGGTGCTGACGTTGACCGAGTTTTTGCCGGACCTGCCGCTGACGATTCTCACCAACGCGCTGAATGTTTTTACGGCACTGGCGGATCGGCCGAACCTGGATTTGATCTGCACCGGCGGGTTGTTTGATTCCAAATCCCGCTCGTTCGTCGGGCTCACGGCGGAAAAGTCGCTTCAGCGCTACAACATCCACCGCATGTTCTTTTCCGGAAACGGCCTGCATTTGGAACGCGGCGTGAGTGAGAGCAATTCGCGCCAGGCGGCGTTCAAGGAGCGGGTCATCGCCAGCGCGGAAGACGTGGTTTTTCTGGCGGACCACTCGAAGCTTGGACAAAAAGCGGCGTTTTTCTTCGCCGAGGTGGCGGATTTGAGCTGCCTGGTCACCGACAAGGCGGCGGATCCCGAGTTCCTCCAACAGCTCCAGAGCGGCGGGGTGGAGGTTTTATGCGGGGATTGAACGGGCGTCCGATGGTTAGATTATCAGGAAATTCGGAAGATCTGAAAATCAGGACTGTTGGATTACGTTCTTGGCAAAGTGCCATTTTCGCTCTTTGAATCTTTCCAGGCGACAACGCGGGTTTTCCGCGACAGGTTGCACGCGCTTCCGATTTTCAAATCGACCACTCTCCCATGATCACCGAGTCCACGCCCGTTTGCGAGTTGACGGCATTCGCCCGCGCCTGGCTTCGGGCACCACTCAAAGTGGGGTCGATCGTCCCATCGGGGCCGGTCCTTGCCCGCGCGATCACCTCGGAGATTTCATCCACCACCGGCCCGGTTTTGGAGCTCGGCCCGGGCACCGGGGTTTTCACCCGCGCGCTTTTGTCGCGCGGCGTGTCTGCGGCGGACCTCACCCTGCTGGAGTATGATCCGAAACTGGCGAAACTGCTCAGCGCCCGATTCCCCAATGTCAGGGTCGTTTCCGCCTGCGCCACCAAGCTGGAAAGCCTGGATCTTTTCAGCTCCAACAGCATCGGCGCGATCGTCAGCGGCCTGCCGCTGCTGTCGATGCCGCACGCGACGATCCAGAGCATCCTCGAAGGTTCGTTCGCACAACTCCAGGAAGGCGGCGCGATCTATCAATTCACCTATCGCCCGCTTTGTCCGGTGCCGCGCAAGGTGATGAAGGCGCTCGATCTCAAAAGCGTCTGCAAGAGTTTCTCGATGCGCAATCTGCCACCCGCGTGGGTGTTTGCGATCCGCAAGCGCGGCTAAATTCGTTAGAGCCGGAGGAAATTCTCCAACAGCTTTTTCCCGTCCTGGGTGAGGATGGACTCCGGGTGGAACTGGACGCCGTGGACCGGATGCTGCTTGTGCATCAGCCCCATGATCTCGCCTTCCTCGGTCCACGCGGTGATTTCGAGGCAATCGGGCAAGGTCTCGCGTTTGACGATCAACGAATGATAACGGGTGGCCTCGAACGGGCTGGGCATCCCGGCAAACACGCTGTTTCCGGAATGATGGATCGGCGAGGTCTTGCCATGCATCAGCCGGTCCGCGCGGACCACATCGCCGCCATAAACCTGGCCGATCGATTGGTGGCCGAGGCAAACGCCGAGGATCGGAGTGGTGGCGCCGAGCTTTTCGATCAACTCGCAGGAAATCCCCGCTTCAGTCGGCGTGCACGGACCTGGTGAAATGCAGATGCGTTCCGGCTTCATCGCCCGCACCTCTTCCACCGTGATGACATCGTTGCGGAAAATTTTCATCTCCGCCCCGAGCTCGCCGAAATACTGGACGAGATTGTAGGTGAAGGAATCGTAGTTATCGAGAATGAGGAGCATCGATCGAGAATTTGAAATTTGAATCAGTCTTTTAGGGTCAGCGCGAGGGCGATGGCGCTGAGCATGCCTTTTGCCTTGTTGACGGTTTCCACATACTCGTAGGTCGGATCGGAATCCGCAACCACGCCGGCACCCGATTGCACGTAGGCCTTGCCGTTTTTCAACAAACAGGTCCGCAGCGTGATGCAGGAATCGTGTGAGCCGTCGAAGCCGAAATAGCCGACCGCCCCGGCGTAGGCGCAGCGTTTGTTTTTCTCCAGCGAATTGATGATCTGCATCGCCCGGATCTTCGGCGCGCCGCTGACGGTGCCGGCGGGAAACGTCGCCCGCAGCACGTCGTAGGCGCTGTGCGATGGATCGAGCTCGCCGGAAACATTGGAAACGATGTGCATCACGTGGCTGTAACGCTCGACGATCATGAAATCATCGACGCTCACCTTGCCGTGTTTGGCGATGCGCCCGACGTCGTTGCGGG
>JBIPND010000455.1:0-3645 GCA_044374015.1 Luteolibacter sp.
GTTGATCTTCGGGGTTTCGGCGGCGGTGCCGCCCGTCTGGTTGGTGATGGATGTTTTCATATTTTTGTGAGAAAGGCGGAGGTGGCGCGGCACCTCCGCCGGTGAATCAATCCCCCCGGCAGGAGTTCCCTTTTGAAAATGCGGGGAGGGAGCAAACCCCGGCTGTTATTGACGCATCACGTAATCCTCGCGGACTACGCTCTGCAGAAACCCATCGGGCACGTTTCCGCGCGATAGGCTTACTCGGGACACCCCGTAACGAATCCTCAATGTGACTCGATGTTTCGGGGGCCGATGGTGGTGTTGAACAATCTCGGTGGCTGATAACTTGGAGCCGATCCTCTTTGGCTACGGTAAGCCGCTCTCCCTTCAGGATGAGCTTGGCGCAGATGGAGCAGTTACCTTTCTGCCGACGGAATGCCGCGATGGAGACCATCGGTGGCGTGCCGGCGTAACGCGTCCGCATCCGCTTTTGCCAGTAGGTCCAATCTCCGTCGTAGAACCGTTTCTCGGGCTTTACGAGGACATGGTCACGGATTGGCGTGTCAGCCAATTTACGCAGTGTGAGGTGTGGCTTCTCATTGGGGACGAATGGGCTTTTAAATGCCCACTTGCGCTCGCGAGGATTTCCATCCAGGCGCAGGAGCGGTTTGCCGTCCTTGTCGAGTTCGACGCCGGAGAACAGGTGATCAATGATCCACTGAACCCGTTTGCGGTCGAAGCGGCGGACAGCCCACTTCCACAGTTTCCCATGGAGCAGGTGGTCCAGCCTGCCGAAGCATGCCTTTGCATTGCATGTGCCGAAGTAATTCGCCCAGCCTTGGATGCGCTTGTTGAGATCGAGGATCATGTTAGTGACAGGATCCTTTCCTCCCCGTGCCTGACGGTCCCGGCGCGCGCCCCGCTGTTTTCTCGAAAGCTTGAGCTTATCGATGCGGTCGGCGCAGTCGCGGTAGAACCGTTCCACCGAGCGCTTGCTCGGGGTGACCAGGATGTAGGGGACTTTGATTCCACCGGATTTCTTCGTCCAGGCGTGCTGAACGTGGAATCCGAGAAAGTCGAAGCCCGCTCCTTCACCCGGTCGGGTTGGCTGCTGGGTATGGGATACGCGTGTCTTGCTCTCGCTGAGCCTCAGACCCAGTGGGGCGAGGTAGCGTTGGATGATTGTCCGGCTCCACTCCACTACGCCGCGGTCACGGTGCAGGACGACTGCGTCATCCGCATACACGACCAGCGTTGGCGATCCCATGGCGGTAATGCGCCCGGCGTATTCCCGGCGGAACTCGCGTTCCAGGTGGGCCTCCAATCCGGCCAAGGCGACATTCGCCAAGAGCGGAGAAAGGGGGCCACCTTGCGGAGTCCCGACGTCGGGGGCGGTGTGTTCAACTTGGTCGAGCACGCCAGCCTTGAGGCAGCGGCGGACAGCGTCGGCGGTGGCGGGCGGCGCGTTGAGGCGGCGGAGAAGCTCCTCGTGATCTAACATGTCAAAGAATTTCTCGATGTCGATTTCGAGGACCCACTTGGGACCGGCCTGGCGGAGATGGCGCTGGATGAAGTCGATGGCGTCGTGAGGGCCGCGACCTTTTCGGAAACCATACTGGTGGTTTGAAAAGTGGACTTCCCACTGAGGTTCCAAGATGAGGACCAGCAGGGCCTGGTGGGCGCGGTCGATCAAATTGGGAATTCCTAAGGGACGCATTTCATCCTTTCCCGGCTTCGGTATCCATTTCCGCCGAACCGCTGAGGGTCGGTGGTGGATCGTGAGGCCGGCGGCCATCTGCATCTTTTCAGCCGGAGAGGGAGACTTGATGCCGTCAATGCCGGCGGTCGTCCTCCCCTTGCTGATCTGCGCGACCTGTCGCACTGCGAGCGCTTTCGCGTAAAAGCTGTTGGCGATCTTGTTCTGGTATTTTCCTACAGCTCGTAGGTCACCACGTTGTTCGGCATCGAAGGCCCGCTGCTGCAACTTGAACACGTGCCTGGCAGCTGTGCGCCAGTGGATGTGCTCCCATCGTTTTGGTACGTTTTTCATGGGTGTTGTTTGTTAGTGGGTCTCGATGTCCCTGTGCCGAATTCGGCGTATCCCAGGCGTTGCCCTGGGCATTTGCTTGGTCGGCGACCTGCCCGTCGCGCGCGTGCGGCCAAAGTCCTGCTCGGGCCTTGCGGTCCGAGAGCGCGCGACGGTGTCCACGTTTTCTTGCGGCATTGTTGTGTCCGGGGAGGAGCGGAGCATCCCGCCGGGGCTTCCGCCAATGATCCGAAAGTCGATCCGAACTTCCGGTGCGGTTTCCACCCGGTTTCCCGGGTTGCGTGGCCCTTGCCTTTTGGCTCCAGCGTGTGCCTTCCACCTTGCGGCTTCCGGTCGTCAGATTGCGCTGGTTCCTTCTTACGACGGCTTGTGTCTCCTTCCTTGCGTGCTCGTTCCGGACTGAGGGACACCATCGCCGAGCTGTTCCCGGCGATAGTGCTCTTAACCCCGCTACGGCGTATCGGCGTCATGGTTGCCAAATGCGTCCAGGGTTCCCCTGCATCGATCATCGCGATGGCGGGAATGGAATGACGAGATTCGTCATCCGCACCCGCATGCCGCAACAACATCGCCGTGGGGGTGGGACCCACAGGCGCTACCCATCCCCCGCAGCAGAGCGCGGTTTCGGGTTGTCGTGTCGATTTTGGAATATGCGGAGTAGTGAACATGGGTGGTTATTCGTGGCGGTGCTTTGTTTCTGGGCATTGGTTTTGGGGTTGGTCGGGAGAGATGACCTCTCCGCTGCTCACGCCGAACTCGGGCAGATTGATCCCGAGCGCAGTTGCGACTGCCGGCGGATTGAAGCGCACCACCTTCCCGCACCGCAGTGCGGTCGGGATTGTCTCCGCCGCCGCCCACAGGTGGACGGTTCGTGAGGAGACTTGGAGCACTTCGGCGATCTGTTCGGCAGTCGCCAGCGACGGCAGCACGCGCACTCCTGCCACGGCACCGGAAATCGGCGGCGAGGCTTTTGGAAAGTGGCGGTGATGGCGGCGCATGGCGGAGGGAGAGTTCCCACGGAAATTCTCCATCGTCAACCCACAAAAAGTTTCGCAACAAACACGCAATGAATGACTTACAACTTCTTATTTGAAGCCAAATTGAACGCAAATACACCGATTATTCGTTGTCGATGAAGGCGTTTTGAAGGCTTGGCTCCGGCTGTATGTGCAATTTTGAAACCCATTTGAATGATCCCTCTCCCGAGCCCGGCATTCACCTCAAAATGGATTGTAAAACGGCTGCCGAGTGGTCGGTTCTGCTGAACGGAATTTTAATGCGATTATTTGCGTGAGGTGGCGCACTTGTAACTCGGTTGAAACAAGGAGCGGCGGCAGAAACAGGGTATTGAATCGGTTCTGAATTTTGGCACCATGCCAAAATCAAGTGATCGCAGGCCGCTGAAAACTCCTTGGCGGCAGCGTGCAAAATTTTTTCTGCGGACGCTAATTTACCTCGGAATTTTGGTCTGCGGATTGTTCCCGGTTGACCCGTTCCTGAGAAATTCCATGCTGCAAGCAGATCATGGCAGCGAAGAAAAAGGATGATGCTGTGCGGGAACCTGCAGCTAAGAAGGCGGCGCGCAAGCGGTCGGCAAAGAAGCAGGGTTCCAACAG
>JBIPND010000456.1:0-3643 GCA_044374015.1 Luteolibacter sp.
CCGCCACCAACCGTCCCGACGTGCTCGACCCCGCGCTGCTTCGTCCCGGCCGTTTCGACCGCCAAGTCACGATTTCCCTTCCCGACGTCAATGGCCGCGAGGAAATCCTCCGCGTCCACGTGAAGAAGATCAAACTCGCCGCCGGCGTGGATCTCTCGAAGATCGCCCGCGGCACCCCCGGATTCTCCGGTGCCGAGCTCGCCAACCTGATCAACGAGTCGGCATTGCTCGCCGCCCGCCGCGGCCTTTCCGCCGTCACCCTCGACGAAATGGAAGAAGCCCGCGACAAAGTCCGCTGGGGCCGCGAACGCCGCAGCCTCGCCATGTCCGACAAGGAAAAAACCGGCACCGCCTGGCACGAAGCCGGCCACGCCTACCTCAACATGGTCCTGCCGGACACCAGCCCGCTGCACAAGGTCACCATCATCCCGCGCGGCCCCTACCTCGGCGCGACGATGTATCTTCCGGACGGCGATAAATATTCGACCCAGAAAAAAGAAGCGCTTGCCAACCTGATCGTCACCATGGGTGGCCGGATCGCCGAAGGTTTCCACAGCGACGACGTTTCCAACGGCGCCTCCGGCGACATCCGCCAAGCCACCGCCCTCGCCCGCCACATGGTTTGCGAATGGGGCATGAGTGACAAGCTCGGCATGGTCGAATACGGCGAAGGCGACGGCCCGGTCTTCCTCGGTCGTGGCGACATGGGCGGCCGCCGCACCAACTACAGCGAGAGCACCGCCAAGGTCATCGACGAGGAAATCAAACGCTTCATCGACGACGCCTACGCCACCGCCACCCGCGCCCTCAACGAAGGCCGCGACAAGGTTGAACTCATCGCCAAGGCCCTGCTCGAGTTTGAAACCCTCGACGCTTCCCACCTCAAGGATATCATCGACTTCGGTGAAATGAAAAACCCGCCATCCGCGCCGAAGCCACCTCCGGTCCCCGATGAGTTCACCAAAAAGCCGGTGGCAAAAAGCGCCGGCGAAGGACGCACCGACGATGACGGCCCGATCCCGGGTGCCGTCGGCGCCCCTGCCTGATTCGCAGGCCGGCAGACTCACCTCTGCGGCACCCGCCGCAGTTTGGTGAGATCATGACCGCTGTCCGCCAGAACTCTCTCCAACCGCGCGAATTGCGCGTCCGGAATCGTTTTGGTCCGGGCCATGATCCAGGCGTAGCTCCGATTGGGAACTCCGACGATGGTGGTTTCGTAGCGATCGTCCAGATAGGTGATCAGGTAGGCCGCCTTGAACGGCCAGATAAATTGCATGCGCCACTCGGCGTTGGTCGCACGGTTGTGCACGAACCCCCGGGGATGATAGGTTTTGAGCGGACCGTCAAAACCACCCCGATTGAAGGTAAACGTGGTTGCGATGCTGCCATCGCCCGCCATTTCATAGCGCTCCACCGCATTGAAAGCATCTTTCTCAATGAAGGTGGGAATGTGCGCGATCACATACCAGTCCCCCATGAATCGCTCGAGTTCCACCCGCCGATCCAGCGCCCGCAAGGGTTCGGACGCGGCCGGTTTCGGCAGGGTGCTCTGGCAACTGCTGAGTGCGCCGGCGATGACTCCGGTGACGGCCAGCAAAGGGAACAAGGGATGGGTGTTGCTAGGGAATTTCACGGTGGCTTTGCGAAAAAGAGGCGGGTGGGAAAATGACAAAGGTTGAAACTTTCGAACCACTAAGCCTAAAAGGGAATTTAGGAACCACGAATCTTACGAATCTCACGAATCTTTAATTCCTTATGACTTTGATTCACCTCATCTGAAGAGTGCGTTCAATGACGACCATAACCCTCTCATTTTCCGTGTATTCTGTGTGTTCCGTGGTTCATCATCTTCCTCTCTAAGCCGGTTATCCACAAAAGCAAACCACCGCTTGGATAACGCATCACGCCCACCCACGCCACCATCCCGCTCTTCAGTCTCACGACCCTATCATCCCATCTCCGCCGCCAATCTCCAATGCCCATGTGCCGAACCCATCGCAGCGTCATCCTTTGCGCGTTTTCACTAGTCTTCCCCGCCGCCGCAACTCAAGCGGCCGAGTTGCCGGAGCTCCCGCGTTTCCACGACCCGTCCACTCCGATCCGTCACGGCGACCGCTGGTGGATCTTCGCCACTGGCAACGGCATCGTCAGCCGATCCTCGCACGACTTGAAAACCTGGTCGGAAAGTGAACCGGTTTTTAAAGAATTCCCCGCTTGGCATCGCGAGCGGGTGCCAGCCCAGAAAGGTCACCTTTGGGCACCGGACATCATCCACCGGAACGGCATCTATCATCTTTACTACTCGGTCTCCGGTTGGGGAAAAAACAGCTCTTCGATCGGGCTGGCAACCAATCGAACCCTCGACCCGAAACACCCGGATTTCCGATGGAAGGATCAGGGAATCGTCATCAGCTCCAACCCGGAAGATCCCTACAACGCGATCGATCCCCATTTGTTCACCGACGACGATGGCAGTCTGTGGATGACCTTTGGTTCCTTCTGGAAGGGAATCCAGCTCATCGAACTCGACCCGGCCACCGGCCACCGCCACCCGGCTCGCAGGGAAGTCCGCCAACTCGCGTGGAGCGAATCCATCGAAGCTCCCGCCATCCTCAAACGCGAGGGCTACTACTATCTGTTCGTCAACTGGGGCCTCTGCTGCCGCGGCATCAACAGCACCTACGAAATCCGCGTCGGCCGCAGCCGCAAAATCAGCGGTCCCTATCAGGATGCCGATGGCGGCGATCTATCCACCGGCGGCGGCACGCTCTTCATGAAATCCGAGGGCGACAAAATCGGACCCGGCCACCCGTCCTTCATTGAAAACGACGGCCAAACCCGGATGTTTTTCCACTACTACGACCGCCAGCGCAACGGCCTCGCCACCCTCGGTGACGCGCCCCTCCGCTGGAACAAAGACGGCTGGCCGGAAATTTGATCCGAGAATGAACCATGGCGATGCCGGAGCTGGTCATTTTTTTTCAGTTATTTAGCTAATTAACGAATTGTTCCAATGAGCGAATACAAAACGTCCCGGAGAACAGGTGTGGACAACACGCTCAAAAAACGAGGCGTGACATCATTCCGTAAATCACTAAGTTTCCCGAACCTTTCCGCATCTTCGACGTTTTTGCCCCTTTCCCCACAATTTCCAGAACCTATGGACAACCCACTCAACGCCCTCGGATATCGCATGCTCAACGCGTCTCTCAGCGGCGATTCAGCCGAGCCCGAAAATCCGGGCAAGCTCACCCGCCGCGGCTTCATGTTGGTGGCCGCCTCGCTGACCAGTTGCTCCGCAGCGGCGCCGCTCAGACCCCAAGCCGCGGCAAATTCTGCGGCGCAGTCGAAAACCACCTCCAACTCCGGCTACCGCACGCCGCCCGTCAAAGGTCTGGTTCCCCGCAACCCGGACATGGCTTTGGGATCGAATTTTTCGAAAAGCGCCGGCGTCACTTTCTCCCGCGTGCTCGTCTCCGGCAACTACGTCGCCATCACCTTCGACGACGGCCCGCACCCGCAAAACACGCCGCGCCTGCTCGATATTTTGCGCGCCCGCAACGTCAAAGCCACCTTCTACGTCATCGGCCGCAGCGTGGATCTTTATCCGCAAATCGTCCGCCGCACCGTTGCGGAAGGCCAT
>JBIPND010000457.1:0-3640 GCA_044374015.1 Luteolibacter sp.
AGCGCCAAAGTCATCTATTCCTCCATGATGCGGAACCGCGACGACAAGCGCATGTTCATGTTCTTCCACTCCACCGATGCCTCGCCGGACACGCCGGTTTCCGTTAGGACGCTCGTGGATTTCGCCCGGCAGGCGCCGGAGCAATGACATCAGCGCGCGGCCGCCTTGCCGAGCCGCTCGCCCACCGGGCGCTTGTCCGGCGGATGCACGTCCGGGCTGTCCCAGCCGAGATCGACGGTTTCGATCAGGGTAACATGGGGCAACTTCGCCGCCGCACGGGCCTGCACGGCGCGGAACTGCGGCCAGCCGCGGCGCAGCGGATCATCGCCGCCGATCCGCGGGAGCTGGACCATGAAAAACGGCAGATCCGGTTGCGCGAGCACCTTGCGCCAACCGTACACCAGATCGGTGATGAGGCGCTCGTTCCATGCGTCGTCAAGAATCTCCGCGTTGGTCTCGCCCTGATACCACAGCACGCCTGTTAGTTGGAAGCCACGCCACCAGCGGACGCCGGAGCCGAAGAGAAATCCAGGGCGAAAAGGGTGATTTCCGGGTTTCCCGCCGAGGTTGAGTTTCGCCCGGCCGCGCGCCCAGTTGCCGATACGTTCGGAATCGATCCACGTGTCACCTAACAAATCCGCATAATCCTTGCGGGCTTCGAGGACTTCGCGCGGCAGCCATGCCTCCGCCCCGCTGCCGCCCACCGAGTTGTCGATGAGGCCCACCGGCACACCTTTTGTTTGATGGATGGTTTTCCCTGCCCACCAGGCGACGGCGGAGAAATCCAAGGCGGATTTTTCGGATGCGATCTGCCAGGTGCCGGTGAAGAAGTGATCCGGATCAAGCCGGCGGATGTCCGCCTCGCCATACTTTCGGGTGGTGGTGTGGGTGCCGGTGAGGTTCATCAGGCGGATGGCCGGGAAGGCACCCGCTGCCGCCGCTTCCTGTTTTCCGCCCACCGCCTTCGCCAGCGGGAAGTCCATGTTTGACTGGCCGGAACACAGCCACACCTCGCCGACGAGCACGTCGCGCAGGATGCGGCGCTCGTTGCCGGAAACGATTTCAAGCTCACGGCCCTCCGTGGAGGCGGTTAGATCTGCCAGCGTGAGCCGCCAGTTTCCCTGCTGGTCGGCCTTGCCGCGCGCGGTGTGGGTGCCGAACCGGACCGTTACTTCCGCACCCGGAGCGGCGATTCCCCAGACCGGCGTCTCGCGCCCCATCGGCAGCACCATGTGATCGGCGAAGGGTCGCGCCGGAACGAGGACCGCATCCGCGTTTGCGGCGAGCGCGGCGATCCGGCAAACCATGGGAACACGGACCATGGAGTGGCTCTGACGAATTGATGGGTCCTGCGACGCCTTGAAGAGAAGGTCGTTCACCCGTCTCACGTCATCGGCATGCAAGCCGGATTTCGAACCACGGGCCCAGGTGAAACCGGCGAGAACCTTGGCGTTCTCCATGCCGTTGCCCCATTCCTTGCCGGTGAAGGTGTTCGGGCCGAAGTGGATGAACCCGATGAACTCCTCTTTGTGATAGGCGACTTGCCGGGGTGACGGGACCACGCTTGACGCCATCTCAAGCAGGGCCGCGTCGCCCTCAGTTCAGGTCAGGGCCACGGTTTGGACCAGTCTTTCCGCGGGAAACCCGTTGGCGGACAATGCGACAAGGAGCAGGGGTTTCATGTGAGGGCAGGTCTCTCTATTCGATATGCTGTTGATGAACCCAGAGGCGGAAGAACTGCCTTGGATAAGTATCCATGTCCGCAAGGGTATCCACCCGTAATTCCTCCCAGGAAGCATCGACAGGAGACACTACGGGAAGAGCCAGGATGGCCGGATCACGCCTCCAGGCAAGCAGGTCATCCGACCACTCCACCGTGTAGGAAAGGAGCGCCCCCTGCCCAACTGGCCTCCTCACCACAAATCGGGGAGCGGTGCCGCCGTCCAGAATCAACCTGGTGGATTGCGGGGGCAAATTGCTCCCAGGATTGTTAGGGTCGCTTCCGAGTGCGGATTCGAGGTTGTCGGGCACCCCGTCATTGTCACTGTCAACCCGTGACGAGGACGGGATGACGATGATCTCCCTCAGGTTGACGACCGCCGCCGACGTGGCGCTGAGAGGCCGCATGATGACTGTCCTCGGCGTGCCTTGCTGGACGGAAACCGTGCCCAGAACGATCTTCCTGAATGCTTCCCAGCCACCCGTTTCGGTTGTTTCCGCCGCAAGGGGCGCGGGGGAGAGCCCCTCAATTTGATAAGTGCTGGGAGGTGTGTAAGCCATGGCCTGCTCGATCAGGACGAGATAACTATCCGGTTTGGCGATGTTGACCAACGGCCATTGCAGATAGGTGCCCGTATGGGTCCATGCCCCGAGGTAGTCCTTTGTTTCATCGTAAACCGGGAGTGGGGCCGCCCCCATCTTTTCCGCGGAAGCGGCGCGCAATCTCACTCCGGGGAATGGCGGAAGGCTGATGGTCTGCTCCGCCTGGCTTCTCCACCGCTTTGCCGGGATGCTGCCATTCACCGGTGTCGCGCGCGCCCATGCGAACACGAATTGCTCAAACGTATCGGTGGGGACTCCGGCAACTTCGAGAATCACATCGAGGTCCATCAGTCCCAGGCGCATGGTGTCACTGTCAGCAGGAACCTTGAGGAAAAGCGTGCCTTTCATCGCGGCAAGCCCCGTCGCAGAAACCTCGCCGAGCGTGGCCACCGATTTCACCGAGGCTCCGAGCAGAGTGTGGATCGTCTGGAGCGGATCCGGTGTGATGTTGACGTTCGGCACGTTGGGGGTCTCCGCCAGCGCTTTGAACGAGGCTTTTTGGACGCCGAACTCATTCATGGGGAAATTCACGAAGCCAAGGGCGATGGCATCGTCCGAGGCTACGGTATAGTTCAAAGTGGCCGGGCTCTGATAGACCGGATCTCCCGATGCTCCGTTCGCATCCTGTCCCTTGCTCCTGGAGTATGCCAGCGCGTCGCCGCCATGGAAGAAATTGCGATCCACTTCCTGCCCCCATGAATTGACCTGGATGTCCTGGTATAGGGTCGCCCAAATGTTAGATCGCACGATGTCCCTGGATTGGGTGAACCACACATGGGGATGGAAAGTGTTGGTCACGCAGAGGTTGTTTTCAACGGTCCGATAGAATCCCTCTCTCAGTTTGATGCCCCCGTTCAGACACAGGTTGTTTTTCAGAACATACCATGACGAGCCGTCGTCGAGGTCAATGTCCCAGCCGTGATCGCAGCGCCAACGGGAGTTCTGGATGGTGATGGGATCGAGCATGTCGAGCAGCGGAAGCAGGCTCGGGACGGTCGGGTCCGCCGCGATGCGGGAGTTGATCGTGGAGTAATCCGTGGACCAATAGCGATCCCGCCCCCAAGAATTGAACGAGCCATGGTCACCGGTTTCGAGAACGGTGTCGAAGACGTCGCAGCGGTCGATGAGATGTCCGCCAAAGGCTCCTTCGGAAATGTTGATGCCCGCTCTGGGCGTGCGGTAGATGCTCAGCCGACTTGCAGTGACTTTGTGGGCGATGGAGATCTGGACGCCGGCCACCTGCTTCTCGACCCGGCCGATATCGTGGATCAACGAGTCGGTAAAGGTGATATCGGCAGGATGGTCGTTCGTCTTTGGT
>JBIPND010000002.1:0-28396 GCA_044374015.1 Luteolibacter sp.
AATGGTGGCCCAAACTGCTTTCAACTTGTCCGCAAACTGCGTATAGTCATTGACCATGAGTTATCACTTACACACCACTCGCGGATACTCCTTCCCGGCAGTATCGAGCGCGATGCAGAAGGCGATCAGGCGCGGTGACGCGAAGCTGGCCGGATATTGGGGGCTTGAACTTTGGGCGAGCGGATTCGGCCAGTATGTCTGGCGGCGCTTGCTCACCGTGAGCGCGGAGGACTGCTGGGGCATCCTCACGGCGGAGGTCAAGGCGCTGCACGACAGCTACACGGAGATCAACAAGACCACCACGGCGAAGAAGCCGAAGGGCCGCATCTTCATCTCCAAGGCGGTGATCCTGCTGTGCATGGCCAAAAAGAGCCGCGACGCCGACCACCTCCAAAACTTCGTCTATGACCAGCAGACGGGACTCGAACCGGAAACCCTCACCGATGAGCTGGAGCAATCCGGCGAATACATCCCCATCCCGGATTACGCCTACGACTGCCACACACCGCAGGGGAGGGCATCGGGCAAGACAAAGGCGGAGTTCTTCCGGCAGGAGCAGGACGCCCTCAATCCCTTTATCCCCGGCCTTTTCGATAACCTGATTGATTCCTGATAAACCAACAACCCGGAGATCCTATGCCATACCAACTGATGCAACCCCGCTTCCCGATTGGGAAAACCTACGCCACTCCCGGTGCACTTTCGCTGGACGTTGACCTCACAAAATACCTCCATCGTCACCACTGCGGCGATTGGGGCGATGAACTTTGCGCCGTAGACAAACAGGCGAACGAAGACGCCCTTGTCCACGGTAGTCGCCTGCTGAGTTGTTACAGCACCTCCGCTGGCGACCGCCTATACATTATCACGGAGTGGGACCGGAGCATGACCACCATCCTGCTGCCTGAGGAATACTGACCATCCAAGTCACGATTTAGAGCGACTTTGAAGCTCCTTGGCGATGCGAATCAGTCCCTCGAAGCGCTTCACTTTGGATCCAAATTTGTGACCAGCCGTTCCGCCAGCCTCCCTTGCGCGACGGAGAGCATACGTTAAGCCTTCATGAATCGAAATCTCACTCTTGAGCAGCTCCTCTACGAGCATGTTTCGCAATGCATCGGTTTGGAGCGACATCAGGTCATTTTCAGGATCTGTGTGATGGGGATCCTGATGTTCTGAACTCTGTGAGTCACTCATGGTTTTAGTTTGGCATTCGATTTCTGGATGGCACTGGACCATCGCTTAATAAGTTCAGCCTCCCCGCCACGGGTGGTGTCGGTATATGGATCCAGATCTTCGTCGTCGTCCAGTTCTTGGATATCACCGTAATCACTGTCATCCAAGAGAAGGTCATACGCGCGACTCAGCATCTCATTCACGTCGCGGCCTCGGTAAATCGCCACTGGCGGATCCTCGATTTCGTAGGTTGCGGATCTTACGAGCACCGTTGTTCCCCGCGGGAGGACGTAGACCGTAACGCTACATCCATCTCCGTGCGTTGAGTGGATGAACTCCAAGTCGATGCTGCCAACCTCAAGTTTACCGAGGGCTGAGGTCATTTCGCCAATCATGTTTCCCTCGACGTCATCGGGACCAAGTCGATTGAATTCCTGTGGATCTGCCATCCTGAAGGAATTTGCCAACTGTTCAAGTGTAGGGCTTTTGGATCGAGGAAGAGCGGCCTCCCACCTTGCTGATAAGCTAGCAATTTTTTTCATCACTGTTAAAATCTATAGCCCACAATGGCTAATTACAAGTGCGTAGAGGATGGATTCGAGATGTCATCCCGGGAGTGGTAATGCTGGCCGATGCAGCCTGAAAGGAGAGATGTGAGAAATAGAAGTGGTAGGTAGCGCATGTGGTTATTTTGATTCCGAAAAGTCTTATTGAGTCGCGCGCGGCATTTTACCTGGAACAACCGCGTGCGGCTCAACCACCGCAAATACGGCACGGAAAAGCACTTCTCCGCGCATCTCCTGAAAATTTGCGGTTAGTGATTTCGAATTAGATTCTGATTTTTCCATCAGGATGTCAAGGAGGCTCATGCTTTGAAAAAACGCCCGTGAAAATGGTGCGGATTGGCGTGCGGATATTGCGCGACAAACGACGCAGGTGGCTGGCAGGAAGAAGGATGTCGGAACGCACAACCTCTCCGGCATCCAGATCCACAAATGAAACCGCAAGATCCCCAAGCCGAACGCATCACCTTCGGAGTTGAACTCGAAACCACCATCCCCGCCATGTCCGGCATCGTTGTCGGCGGCTACCACTTCGGCGCTGCCGTGACCGTGGGAGCCGCCAACGGAACCACCGAGCACCTCACCGCGCCCACCTTCAACGGCAATCACTGGAAGGCCGAACGCGACGGTTCCATCCGCGCCAACCCTGGCCGCCTGGCCTGTGAATTTGTCTCACCTATCCTCCAAGGCGGCGATGGCGTCTCACACTTCCTTGAATTCTTGGAGTGGGCCAAAGCCATCGGGGCCAACGTGAACGCCTCGTGCGGTGTCCACATCACCGTGGGAGTCGCTTCTATCATCGGCACCGACGACCCACAAGCGATGAGCGAATACGCACGCAAGCTCGCCCACATCGCGCGGTGGCATGCCACGGCACTCTACGGCCAAACGGGGACCGGACGCCACTTGAACTGGCGCTTTGCCGCGCCCCTCGCCGACAACGTGGCCACCTTGGTTCGGCAGATGGAGCGCAACTCAGATCCCAACCGCAAGTCCACCGCGGCGAGCCAATGCGGGCGGGGGATGATCAACCTGCAAAAGCTCTTCACCCACGGCGTGATCGAATTCCGGGTCTTCGCCGGCACGCTCAACCGCCACAAACTTCTTCACCACCTTGCCACAGTGTTAGGCCTCTGCCGCCGCGCCGCCGAAATTGAATGCCTCGGTGGCTTTTCCAAGAACAAGAGCCAAGCGAAACGCACGGCCACCGCCAAGGACGCCCTGCGCTTCCTCTGGGATTACCTCGGATGGACCGGATCAAAGCGCCCCGTCGCCCTGGGTTTGGTCGGCCCCCTGCACTCGGAATTCAAGCACTACCGGAAGATCGCCGACCGGATGTGCCGCCGCTTCGATTCCCGCTTTCCCTACGCCAACCTCTAACAAAACAAAAACCATGTGTGTGATACTCGTATGCCCCGCCAATGCGCGTCCTGATAGAAAAACCCTCGATGCCTGCCACGAAGCAAACCCTCACGGTGCCGGTGTGGCGTGGCGGGAGGACGGCGAAGTGAGATGGTTCAAGGGACTCGAACCCGACGAACTCGAACCACTGATCGCCGGACTCACGGGCGAGATCGTGATCCACTTCCGATGGGCGAGCGTGGGGGAGGTGACGCCAAAACTCTGTCATCCATTTCCGATCACTGCATGCGCAACCACCCGCCTCTCCGGTCATGCCCGCGCCGTGCTCTTCCACAATGGGACGTGGTGCCAGTGGCGCGACACTTTACGGCGGATGCCCAAGCACCGGATGCCCGACGACCTGTTGTCCGACACTCGCGTGGCCGCCTCCATGGTGGATCTCTGCGGCCCCGACGTACTTGACCGGCTTCCTGGCCGCTGGGTGTTCTTCGACCGGGATTTCACCGAACTCTACGGCGACTGGCGCGACTGGCGGGGGATGCAGGTCAGCAATCTCGGCTTCATCTATGGACTGAACACGCGCCCCTCACTTTTTGCGCTCAATCATACGCAGACTGCGGATAGCTACCAACAGCCATTTCTCGATTTCCCAGACGCATGCGGCACCTCGGATATCTGATCGCGCTGCATGTGGGCTCTCCACGCAAACCACGAACCCAAATACAGAAACCATGAAAGCCACGATTCAATTTACGCCGATGTTGGTCTGCTCTCCTCGCGAGGATCATCAGCACCTCTACACCGGCAAGGAGCTCGCCACGTATCTCCGGATCTGCCACCGCCAACTCTACAACTGGCGAATGAGCGGACTCATCCCCTACATCAAAATCGGAAAAGCGGTGAGATACCGCCTCGCTGATGTGGAAGCCGTGCTCGCAAATCTAACTATTTAAAACGAGGCGAAATCATGAGTAAAAATCTGATAGAAATCTCTGGCAACCCGGTAGTCCTTAGTCACCGTCTCCCAGCCGCTTTAGGCTTCAATCCTTATCGCTAGCTGGCAACTCAAGCCACTGTTGAAGAAGGTGCGCACATTTTTCAATCGTTTGAGCCGCATCCTCTGCATAAAAATCGGTAAAATGCTCTAGGTATTTCCCTCCGTTCAGAAACTCCCGCTGCTCGATTACGGCACCCGACTTTGCAAGTAGCTCCTTAACCAGCTCATTACACCGGTATGAATTTACGCAATACGGGTTTTTACTGCTCCTTGTTTTAGAACTCCGAGAAAGGGAATTCAACGAACTCACCGATTTTACGGCTATTGGCATGACGCCAAGTTTCTTGCCGTTCGTCAGCGCATCCTCAATCCATTTTGCCCATGTTGTGACACGTTCGTCATCCAGGCTGCCTTCTTCGAGCTCATCATCATTGTTGATCGTAGCGATAAAATGTTCGCAAAGATATCCCTTACAATAAGGGCATTCTTGATCAGGACATTCGGCGTCCGGATCGAATGGGCCAAATTCGGTACTGAAATTACTTGGGTTGTATCCGAGGGCTTCAATGGATTCATCCAACGTTAGAAACGGGCCGCGGATGCCTCCTGTTGAATCGGCTACGAAGTGAAACGTGTGGTTTTCCCCACTTATCTCGTAAATCACCTCAGATTCGTCCCCACATGCTGGATTGTCTGAGTTTGTCTCACCCGAATAAACTATATCAAGTTCGTCCAAGTTGCTTTCGACATAATTTCTAACCCATTCATCTGTGAAGACATCGTCTTCGTCTGCAAAGGAATCGAAGAAGAGCTTTTCTAAGTCATCGTTGTTCATCGTGGTGTGGGTGGATCTTTAGAAATTATGGATGTGGGAGATCTTTGGTGGAACCCTGATCTTGGAAAGCCAGTCATCGAAATTGAATTTTCTCTGCAATGTGGCTGCTCCTGCTTCAAGGGTTTCTCGGAGTATTGACTCATCGACCCAGTTAACATCAACCCAGCCTTCCGCCAACACGCACAACCATTCTTCTGCTTCCAATTTTAGTGTATGGGCCCCGAAGTTGAGGGTTTTTAGCATGGCATTTGTCACATCACGCTTTTCGAATGATAAACATTTTACGATCTCTGGTACGCTGTCACTTTCACCATCATCTAAGGCGATGACGCATTGGTCTGATTCCTGATCGCGGATAAGATACCATCCGTAAACGGCTGATTCCATGTTGCCGCCCGCGATGGCAACAATCTCCAATTCGCCTTTTGATGCTGCAATGGCGCCTGCAATAAATTCATCGCTGCCTAAGTTCATGCTGACTCTAATTTAATCGTTGCCATTACATTGGATAGATTACCTGCAAAATCGGATTTGAATCCCATGTTCGATGGCGATTTTGTTGGCATCTTCAATGCTGTTATCGAGCTCGGCAGCAAAGTAGCTGCTACCTGGGTGATCTCCTTCAATGATTGACACGCCGAGCAATTCACAGATATCCGAATCTAAGTCTCGAAAGTAATTGAGGGCAGCCTCTTGACCATCTTCCTCGTCGCTTCCTGGCTGACGTTGAGACCAATTTATGGATTCATCCTGCAATTGCTCAAACTGATTCTCATCTAGCTGTGTGATCCATTGAGCCAACCCTTTGTCACACTGTGGTGGCAAGTTTTTCAGCTTGGCAGTGAGTTCAATATGTTTGTCTTGTTTGGCTGGGTCCTGTGAGTCTTTCAGTGAGTCTGCTTCACTTTGCAGATTCTTGCGATGCTCTAAATAAGCGCATTCCAGTATGTCGTGTAGAGGCTGGCAACCAGTGGAGGCAGCCAGAATGCTTTCTGGAGTCGAAAAATCATCATTTTTCAGTCCGAACTCTTCCGCGTTACTCTCCGTAAGATAGTCAAGGTAAATGGGCTCCATGCCGCTGACGACCAGAGTATTGCTATCTTCTAAAACGATGAATTCATCCATGGACGTAAATGTTTTGGCAGTCTAAAATTAGCGCAGTATGATAAGTTGAGGCACACAATCAGAACCGACCCAGGCGATGGCATCCTGGTCAAATTGATTTCCGATGACCTTGGCTGGCTCCAATGCGAGGCCAAGGACAAAATAGCTAAACTCGGCAGGCCAGTCTGTTCCCTTTTCGCTACCAGAGCCCTCGATCGACGTAAGCCCGAGCCGCTCAATTTCATCCGCCAGCTTAGCGTGGGCCTTGTTATTGGCCTCATCTGATTGCATGGCACCGCGTGGGTTGTAAGCCGTGATGAATGCGCCGCAGTCAACGCCTCCGCTGGCAAAAAGGACCGCCAGTCGCTCCGACCGCCTGCCGATGGTCAAGATGATGTCGTTGTCGGTGTGGCCGAGCCGGTAGTCAGTGGACAAGTATGCTCTGACTTTTTCTTGGTTGATTTGCGTTTTTTCAGACATAAATGTGGTTGAGATTTTTTTGCTTGAAGCTCATTTATCTTTTGAAATTAAATCCATATTTTTTCCACATTTGAAGTGTTCGGTCCATACCGATTTAGTCCTTTTTTGCTTGGCACAAATGCAATGATGATGCCAGTACCAATAGCCGACAAGAGGGCTAGCCCATGAAAAAAACCTAGCAGTGGGTATGTCTCACCACCGTAGATAACCTTAGGCATTAATAGAATCATCAACATGCTAGTTACAGATGCAATTGCTTGAATGGTTATCCATGCCGATTGCATACCGTGATCATGATATCGCTTAATCCATAGCGAATGCAACATGCCGAATAATATCAGTGGATAAAGCGGCCCCGCAAACATCTTGGCGATTAGTATTACTGGTAAAGTGATCAACACACTGAGCCAATAATCCTTTACTGAAATACGACCCTCATAGGAAAAAAAATCTTTGATTCGATTGTACACAACAAGCTCGTCCTCGACTGGCTTAAACGAAATGTCTTTGGTAGATACTCTCCATCCGCAAACCTTATTTGGGCATTTTATACTTTCTTTACTGCTGATGGACTTACCTAAAACTAGATAGATCCCCTTGCACTGAGGACAGATAACTTGATATTTTGCTGTTCCAAAACTAACCTGCCTTAACGCTGATTTTGGATTCTGATAATTTGTTTGAGGCTGTGATTGTTGAAAGCTTTGATTCGGAACCTTCAATTGTCCTGATGGCGGGATTGCTCTACGCGGTGCACCACAAGACATGCAAGCAGCAGCCTCAGTAGAGACCTTGCCTCCACATTCGTAACATTCGATTATCATATTGGTATTGAGGTATCGGCGTTAGTTCGAAGGTCGTTGAGATGATCGCTTATCGATCCCGTGGTGAAAATCGAAGTATCGGCACACACGAAATCCTGCGACACAGAATCTCTCCTCACAGCCATTTGGCCAAAGGAGGTTAAGATTTCATCGTCCGATTTCATACTCTGCTGAAAATGAATTGGTCGCCTGGTGTGTCAACGTAGAAGTTACGGAATCCTTCCAGAATTCTGATAGAAACCACTAGGTTTTCCGATGAACTGGTGACAAAACGAGTGTTGAACTGAGACCTAAGCCATTGACCGTGAGCAGGAAATCTATTTACGAACCCGTCTCAGTCCTTGGGTCTCCCCACCCTCACTCAAATTTCATGAAAGGCGCGTTTTTCAGCTTTACACTTTTTTCACGTCGGCGGCCCCCGTTTCCGGGAAGGGAATCCGGGGTGCCCAACCGAGTTCCTTCCCTACTGCCGTAAGGGATGCAAGCGTTTCAGGCACGTCCGCTGGATGGGCTTCCTGATGGGTCACGACAGGTGTAAAATCTGTAAAGCTGGACCCTGAAAACTGTAAAGCGGCGGCGGTTTTGGTGGCGGCTTCCAGCATGTCCATGACGGAGTGGTTTTTGCCGGTGCCGACGTTCATGACGGACGAGCCTGGACCGGGCCAGCGAATCGCCAGTTCTACCGCCCGGGCAACATCCTCGACGTGGGTGAGGTCACGGCGTTGGCTGCCGTCGCCGTTGATCACGACCGGCTGGCCCGCCTCGATCTTGCGGCGGAACGCTTCCATGGCGAGGTCGGGACGCTGGCCGGGACCCCAGACGGAGAAGAATCGCATGGCGAGGAAGCGCAGGCCGTGGAGGCGAGAGTAGAGTCGACCCCATTGTTCGCCGTGGAGCTTGGTCAGCGCGTAGGGACTGCACGGATCGGGGGTGGCCGTTTCCTCGGCTGGTAGTGGCGTGTCCGGTCCATAGACACTGGACGACGAGGCGAAAACGAAATGAGGGGTGCCCATCTTGCGGCAGTGATCCAGCAGGCGGATGGTGCCGATGACGTTGGTGAATTGGTATCCGAGCGGATCGTGGAGCGATGGGCGGACACCAGCCAGCGCGGCCAGATGGACGACCGCGTCGAAGGTCTTTTGGGGGAGTAGTCCCTGGCGGATGTCGCACACCTCGAACCGAACACCGTCCGGCAGCGGTTCCTTCGGGGCTAGTTGGTCGAGAGCCGTCACCCTGTGTCCAGCCTCGTTGAGATGCCGAACGATATGGGTGCCGATGAAGCCCGATGAACCGGTGACGAGGACGGAGAGCGGTTTGAAATTCATTCCCCGCGCAGGGAGTCAACCAGTCTGCACCAGGGAAACGAGGCGCTCGATGTGGGCCGTCGTCAGTTCGTTGGTTCCGAGGCGAACGACGTGCCATCCGGCCAACGACGCCTCCAGATACTTCTCGAGGTCGGCGGCGAATCCCGCCCCGCGGTTGTGGCGGCCGTTCACGTAGATGCCGCCCTCGATCTCAATCAGGGTTTTGGATTCCAGATGGGCGAAGTCCGCCCGCCATTTGCGCACGGGATGAAAGCGGAACTCCTTTTCCAACACGGGACCACCTTGCGCCCGCCAAAGCAGTTCAAAACGTGCCTCCAGCCTGCTTGGCGGCTTGGCACCTCGGAACACGGTGCGGGCGCGTGTGGCCATCAGAGGGGAAGTTTGGCCTGGTTGGGATCGTCGATGGAGCACTCGATTTCGTCGGTCGTCACCTTGGACACGCGGCACGTCACCTTGAGTTTGGTGGGCGAGTGCGAGCGGTCGAAGGTCACGCGGAACCCGAGGCTGAACTTGCCGTCGTCGGCGCTGTCTTCGGCTTCATCGAAATGGGCGTCGAGGAGTTCCTTCACCGCATCGACGGCGGCTTGGCATTCGGCGGGTTGCGTGTTCATGGCTTGATGTTGCGGAGGTGTTCTTCGATTTTGGCGAGCGACTTGGTCGCTTCTTTGCGAAACTCTTGGAAAAACCAGACGGTTTCGATGGCCTTGATGACGGCGAGCGCTGCTGCCGCTGAGCAAGCGGCGAATCCGATGATGACGAGGAATGTCTGCATGGTGGTGTGGATATGGTTAGAGTTGGTTGTAGATGGAGATCACGGGTTCGAGGTCGCGTTTGATGGCGGCCCGTTGTTCGTCGGTGGCGTCGAACAGAAAGCGGTCGGCCTGCATCCGTTTCCACCAGACGACGAGGCGGTTCACGAAGGGGATGTGGTTCTCGATTCCCTTGTCGGAGTCGTCGGGTTCGAGATCTTTGTCGGTGGCGACACGCCCAAGATTGAGCGACTTGCGCAGGCGGCGGGTAGACATGCGGCGTCCGGCATCCTCTTCGGCAACGCAGGCTTCGATCCAGTCCTGCTGTTCGCCCTCGGGGAGTTTTGCCATCAGGCGGTGGTGTTCCCACGAAAGTCGTTCGGTGCGCAGCGAATACGGAATGTTGCGCGAAACGTAGGCGTAGTTCTGGAGCGTGGAGAGGTCGAGGCCGGTGGCGGTGATGGCGAGTTGATAGGATGCCGAATCGACTTTCTTGTCGGGGAAGCCGTCGGTGCCGAACAGGCTTTGGCCATAGACGAGCCAGTCGCCGATGATGAAGCCGATGGAGCGAGCGGCCTGGCCGATGGAGGTGGCGAGTTCGCTCCATTCATCGAAGCTGAGTTCACTGGTGATCTGCATGCCGACCGGGCTGATGCTGACCTTGGGGTTAGGAAGAAGGATGGGTGCGTTCATGGGATCTGGTGGAGCGAATTCTTGCGTCGCGATACCGATTGCGGGCTGTCAACGAACGCATGGCGCGGGAGGGTGGGAGATCGAGCAGCTCGGTTAGCTCGACGCATCGTTTGGAAACCGCCGCACGGGAGATGCCGTGGCGTTTGGCGATCTCGGTCATCGACGAGCCGGTGTAGGCAAGGCCGCTGACCAGGGCGATGCACTCGGTGGTGAGGCGGGCATTGTTGTGGCAAAGGATTTCAGCCACCACTCGGCGGATCGCACTGTGCACGGATTCGGTGTCGCAGGTTTCGTTGGCAGGTTCCGGTTCCGGATCTGGGATCAAGGCCGGGTCATCACCCTCGCGCATGAGCGGACTGTCGGCGGCATCACCCTTGGAGGCTCCGTTGCCGTGGAGGGCGAGGGAAGGGGAGGCGAGTCCTTGGGCTTCGAGTTTGCGGCGCTCGGCGGGCGGAAGGGAATCGATCCACGCCTTGTATTCGCGGGCGTATTCGGCGTCGCGGGCCTTCTGCTTTCGTGAGTAGTCGTCGGAGTTCATTTCTCGGCCCAGGTGGTGCAGATGTTCGCTTCAACTTCGACCGGCACCTCGGGGAAGAGGGCGGCCATGGCTTCCACCATCGCGGTGGTGATGATTTTCCGGCACTCGTCGGCGGATTCCTCGCGGCACTCGACCACAACTTCGTCATGAACGGTGGAGACGATGCGGGCGGATTTCGGCAGGCGTTGGTCGATGAGAACGAGCGCGTGTTTCATCCCGTCGGCGGTGCCACCTTGAACCGGCGTGTTGACCAGCGCGGTGAATCTCTCCCAATCGGAGGCCGTGCTCGGAATCAAACGGCGACGGCCTGTGCGGGTTCTCACTTCCGTGACGCCTTCTTCCGCCCGATTGTGGCTCACCCCGTGCCATTGACGGAGACGTGAGTAGGTGCGGAAGAATGCTTGGCGGATGCGGGTCGCCTCGTCCTCATCCATCGTGACGCCGTAGGAGGTGGCAGCGTAGCGGACAAGGCCCGGAGCTGACTGGCCGTAGATAAGCCCGAAGTTTACCGCCTTGGCCAATTGACGGTCGGCTTTTGTCACCTCGTGTTCCGGTTTCCCAAGCACGGTGGCGGCGGTGAGTTTGTGGAGATCAGCGCCCGCCTTGTAGGCTTCGATCATCTTCGTTTCACCGGCAATCGCGGCGGCGGCACGAAGTTCGACCTGCGAGTAGTCGGCGACGATGAGGCACTTGCCCTGTGGTGCGGTGAATGCCTCACGGATTTCGCCCCGCCCGATGTTCTGGAGGTTTGGCTCCTTTGATGAGAATCGACCGGTGGCGGTGCCGAGTGGTTCGAAGCGTCCGTGGATCCGGCCGTCCTGTTGGATGTGATCAATCAAGCTCTCCGCCTGTTGGGCGCGTTTGCTCGCCTCGCGGAATGCCAGCACCAGGGGAACCAGGTGGCCGTCGTTCGCTTCCTTGAGCTTTTCCTCGGCGGTGGATTCGAGCTTGAGACCTTTCGCTCTCAATGCCGCTCGCAACTGAGCAGGACTGGCCGGATTGATACCCGGATTTTCCAGGGCAGCACGCAGGTCGTCGGATGCCTGTTGGGCGAGCTTGTGGGCGTCGTCCACAATCTTGCGGAGCTTCTCCCGCTCCACGTGCATGCCAGTGGCTTCCATTCCCACCACGCAGGGCAACAACGCGCACTCCAACGCCCATACGGTGCCCAAACCGGACGCCTCCAACTCGGATTCCATGGTGCCGAGCAGGTCATGGAGGTGTGCCACGTCGCGGGTTGCATAGGTGAGCTGATCCTCGGTGAGCAGCATCGATGCCCAATCGGAACGGCTGTGGTCAGTGGCGGGTTGGATACCGAGGTATCGTTCCAGACATTGGTCGAGGTTGTTGCCGGGTTTGGTGCCGGCTACGAGCAAGCGGGCGGCAGTGAGCGTGCAATGGACGCGCTTGGCGAACAGCCCGCATTTCACGCGCAGCCAGAGCAGGTCGAACTTGGCATTGTGGGCGATGATGCCCGCGTCTTCCAAGATCGGCTTGAGTGGTCCGAGATCGTATCCAACGGCGCGGAGGTCGATGGTCCAGATGGTGCCGTTGTGACGGCTGATGGTGAGCAGGCGGATGTCGCCCTTCCACGGGTCGAGTCCATCGCCTTTGCGAGGTCCGTAGGTTTCGATGTCTAGGGCGATTCTTGATGCTCCGGTGAGATCGAGAGCGATCCGGTCCAAATCACTCCGGATGGAGCAGAAAACCCCAGACAGGGACATTGGGACATTGAGGGAATTTTCCCTATCCCTTTTATAGAGAGCTTTTAATACATTCTGTTTTTTATTTTTTTCATCATCATTTTTCTTCTCTACATAGGCCGTATGAAAATGTCCCTCAATGTCCCAATGTCCCTGCGGGTTGGTGGCAGGTTCGGGCGTTGAGAGGCAAATTGGCAGATCACCCTCGCCTTCGCGGAAAAACCGATAGGTGGCGCAGTTCTTCGAGGTCTGCTTCAAACGGAACGTGATGCCACCGAGTTCGCGCTTGTCGAACTTCACCACGAGTTTACCGAAAGTCGTCTGTCCTCGCCGCGCAGCGAAATCAATCCAATCAAACAGCTCGTGGACGCCCTCGTCCTGCTGGACGAACTCCTGAAATTCCTTCTTGAACACCTCGCGGTCGCCGAAATGATCGAATGCGAGGACGAAGAAATCCCGCATCGCCTTGGTTGATTGGTCGCCAGAGGATTGGCTGTCCTCGTGCGGCAAGCATGGGTCCGGCAGTCCGGCGCAGTGGAGAATCCCACCGACAACCTGCCCCCATTCCGGGAACGAGGTGAAGGGAGACGGACCAGGTGGGCAGCCTTGCCGCACCCATTCGTTCACCAGTGCGGCGATAGCGGACAGCAGGTCGGCCCGGTGCTGGCGAACCCAGCCTTTGATGTCGGGATAACGGTAGCGGTGACTGTTGATTTCCTCGGGTGTGAAGCGCAAACGAATCCGGCGGCAGCGACGCTCGATGTCTGGCTCCCATGTCGCGTTGTTGGCCGAAAAGGAAAACTCAGTCTCGTTTGGAAGCGTGAGAGTTTCGCTCACACCGAGGCGGCGGTCCTCCCACACGCCCGAGTTGTCGGTGGCGGCTTCGAGCGACGCATAGCGGACGTGGCCTTTCATGTTGGCGAGGTGGAAGAAGCGGCTGCCGGCCATCAGCGCGGAGGTGATCCGTTTGCGCATTTCATCGTCGCATTCCTTGGAGAGCGGGGCGCAGATGATGGAGCGGCCGGTGTAGGCGATGTGGGTGAGGTCGGCGCAGGTGTCCTTGCCGCAGCCCTCGCGGTTGCCGTCGAAGATCCAGAGCGGGGTGCGCTTCCAGCCCATCAATCCCCGGCAGAATGGCGTGATGAAACGGGCAAGGGCGTGGACACGGGCCTGTTCGTCGTGCCACCAGAAGCCACCGTTTTCCGGCAGGCCGAAAAGATCATGTAGGAGCCAGCGGAGGGCCTCGCTGTGACCCATGGTTTTGAGCTTAGGCGCGTGTGGGTTCAACCAGGTGCCAAAGCGCTTGTCGTATCCTGGATTCGGGTAGATGAGTTTTCCGTCGTCCGAGAAATGCGGTACCGGCACGTCAAGAACCCGGCGGATTCGTGGTAGAGAATCGCCGAAGACTCCGCTCACCAGTGTGATTCTGGCGTCGGCTTCGCTCATGCTCTTGGGAATGAAGACCTCGTCACCCGCGTCATCCTCCCGCAGCACGCCGGTTTCCACCGTGCGCTCGACTGCGGTGACCAATTCAGTGGGTCGGATCGTCGAGATCATGTGACCCGGGATCGCGCCCTTGTCGTCCGCAGCAGGCACGGTGGCGATTTCCACCACGTTGCTTGAGAACATGAACAGGTCGAGTGCCGGGGCGATGGTGGTACCAAGTTCCTTGCCGAACTCGCTGTTGGAGCGACCCAGGGCGGGAAGAATGATGCGGGGCCTGCCGGTGGCGTTTGTTGTTCCCGGTGACCACGCACGGAGGTTGGCGCAACGTGAGGTGATGATGCCCTTTTTCTGAGCCTCCGCCCATTCGATCAGATCCTTGATGCCCTTGGCCTCGCAATGGGAATGCAGGCAGCGGAATCCCGGCATGGTTTCCGGTTGGTTGAAAATGATCGTGTCTGAGCCCGGAGCATCGGCAACGCCTCCGGTGTGATCGGCCTCCCACGGGCAACGCACCGACCACTTGTGATGGTCCGGGTCGAGGCACTCACCCAAGCCGCCGAGATCTTCCATCACACCCGCCAGGTCGAGAGTGCGGAGATCCTGCTCCCACTGCGCCCACCATGGCTTCTCCTTCGATGGGCGACCGCGTTTCTTGGCTTCCGGTGCCGAGAATCCAAACCAGCGACAGAGGTTGTTCCAACTCACCTCCGGGATGTCGCCGGTCACTTCCCAGGAATACGTGTGGCCGCTTTTGTGGACCGATGGCGAGAGCACGAGATTGAGGCCGTCCAGATAGAGTTCGGCGGTGACGGCGTCATTGATCTGACAGGTTGGTGCCTTCTTCGCCTTCATCACCTCCTCTGGGATGTCGCGGCAGATGAAAGCGAGGTGGGCTCCGCCACCAGTGCGTTCACGAGGAACGGCTGATAGATCCGGTTGGGTCGCGAGCCATGCCATCACTGAGGCACCGGCATCCGGCTTGCTGTCGAGATCGACATGAACGAACGGCACACGCACGACGCAGCCGATGTTATTAGTTGATCCGTTGGCGAAATACTTGGTCAGGAAATCAGGACTGATCTCCGAGGCCGTATGGTTGCGCCAACCTTTGAGCAGCGGCTTTTTTCCGCGCTCGTGGTGGTCGCCACGGTCAGGTGGCAGCAGGGGATGAATCGCCCAGCCGAGGGTGCCAGCGTAAAACTGGACGGCGGCGAGTCGGTCGAGGGAGTTGATGTGAGGAGGAATCGAGTGGGTCATGAGAGTTTGGGTGAAAAGTGGAAATCGAGTGCGCGTTGGGAGACGAAGACGCCCTTGGGCCAGTCCTTGAGGTGGAGTCCGGCGAGCGTGCGGACACGGGAGAGGGCGACGTAGGCTTGGCCGGGTTCACGGGCGGCCCTCACGTCAACGAACGCGGAGTCGAGTGTTAGGCCTTGAGCTTTGTGGATGGTCAGCGCGTTGGCTAAGCGCAGCGGGAGTTGTTCAAACCAGGCGGTTCCCGGATCGTTGGAATCAAAGCGCCAGCGGTAGGGCGACACCTCCAGCTCCTTGCCTTGGGTGTGGACTACCACGGAGGTGAAGCCGATGGAAACCACCTCGCCAGTCTGGCCGTTGACGAAGCCATCGTCGGGGCGGTTCACCGTGAACATCACCTTGGCACCCGGCTTGAGGCGCAGAACCTTGGGCGTGAGAAGGTTCTTTTCGAGGAAGTCGATCTGGCTTTGTGGTCCCCAGGTTTCGGCTTCTCTCACCGACTCAGGACCCGGGAGTTCGCCGAGACAAAAGTCGTTCCAGCGGTCCACCATCGTATTGTGGGTGAAGAGACGGGTGATGTCGCGGTGTGGGAACAGGCTGATCCGAGGTCGCAGCAGTTTCTCGGTGGCGGCGTCGATTTCACCACGGCGGAACTTGCCTAGGGCGGCTACCAATTCCGGTTCATCCTGACGCATGATGCGGCGGAGCTCCACGGTTTTGAATCCGGCGTCCGACCACGCAGGCGAGTCAAACGCCCAGTCGTAGCCGTGTTGCGGGTTGATCCTAACGGGTGGGAGCTGGAGAAAGTCGCCTGTTCCGATCACTTGGATTCCACCGAAGGGTCGCTTGTCATCGCGGATCTTGCGGCAGTGAAAATCGAGGTAGTCAAACGCACGACCTGAGAGCATCGAAATTTCATCAATGACCAGACGGTCGCAACGTCGCACTCGGTTGAAGGCGGCACGCACGTTGGGTTTGGCGTCCCTTGCGAGCTGAGCATAGAACTTCCCAAAATCCTGTCCTTTGGCTGGTCCGAGCAACATTCCGCTCCATCGGTGAACGGTCATGCCACCCACGTTGAGAGCTGCCACGCCGGTGGATGCCGTGACATGGGTGTCTGGGTGACGTTTGAGGAAATCCCTCACGAGGTAGCTTTTCCCGGACCCCGCCGGACCAGTGAGAAACGTGTTCTCACCAGCCATGGCGAGGTCGAGGAAGCGGTCGGCCGGACTTTGGGCCACGAAACTCCCACTCATGGTAGCCACGCGCCTCCTCCGCGAATCGCCCAGCCCGCGAGGAGGCCGAGGATGAATGAAAGCACGATCATCGGCCAACGGCGACGAGGGCGATTTGTGCGATCGGTGAATCCCTGGATTGGAAAGCGACGATACGCAGACTGCGGATAAGACGGGTGGATCATGAGTGAGTAGTTGGGTTGGGTATTTTTTTTCGATCAGGCCGGGACCAGCGCGGTCGGCGGCTCATCACCTGCATCCGGCGAGTCCTTCACCGGGCAGTAGTTTTTCTGCCAGACCCACAAGTCGCGGGCGGCGAGGAAGGCGCGGAAGAAGCCGGGTTTGTCGGCATCATCCCACACCTTCATCACCACTGGCACGGGTTCGGTGGAACCAATCACCACGGAAGCGATGGCAGCATCGTCCAGTCCCTTGTCCCGCGACGCGAGTGCCTGACGGTAGGCTTCGAGTTGCAATGGCCACGTGTCGTGAAGGATCGGCTTGAAGTTCCCATCCTTGTCGCGACGCGTCTTCTGGGTCTTGAAATCCACCACCGTGGGGCGGCCTGTGGATTTCAAGGTGGCCACCATGTCCACGCGCCCGGCGTATCCCCATTCGAGGTGTCCGGTGGCGATTTCCACCGAGTGGACTTGGGTGACCTCCGCATCAAACCACTGGCGGGCCGGTTCAAAGAGACGGGCAATCTCCTTGTCCTCGGGCAGCCAGCCACCCTGGGCGTATCCCTCGATGGCGGCATGAACGGCACTTCCCCGGTCAGCAGCGGATTTCACCTCGCCGTTCATGTCGGTGACGACTCTGGCGGCAAACGCATCGAGTGATTCATCTTCATGGCGCGGCAGGGTGAGTGCCGAGAGGATGGCCTGTTCCATCTTCCATGCCGACAGCCCTGGATTGGCGATCACGCCGAGGACATTGGTGACAGACGGAAACAGGCCAAGTTTACGGGCATCCCGCAGGCTGGTTGAGCGTTCACCCTTCCCGTCGGCACGTGGCACCTGATGAAGTGGCGTGCCGTCCGGGAAATACCAGTGACTGCTAGATTCTCGTGGGACGATGATCATTGGATTTGAATGATCAGAATAGGATGTCGTCCTCTTCTTCGTCGTCGGACGAGAGAGCCTCCTTGGCCTGCTGGAGAGCGGCGATCAGTTCACGGTCGGCCTTGAGGGGCTTTTCCATTTCGATTGCCGTGGGGAGCCACTTGGTGAGCAGCGCCTCCACGGATTCACGGTCCAGTTCGCCCAGGTCGATGCCGCTGTGTTTCCCCACGTGGACCTTGACCCGACGCCAATCCGATGGGGCGGGGGACTCGTTGCTGTTGGAAACCGGGCGGAACTTCTCGTCGTTGTTCTGGCGGTCCTTCTGGCGGATGTATTTTCCGGATGGCTTGAGCGGCTCACCCGATTTGTCAGCGCGAATCAGGCCGATGTTGGCGTAAGTCGTGCCGTTGTAGTCCGAGTGAACAACGGAGACACGCGCTGGCCGACCGATGAGCGAATCCGTGTCAAATTCATTCTGCTCGGCAGTTGTTAAGTCGCGGCCGAACCATTGTTTGATGAAGGCACGGAGGGCAGCCTTCTCATGCAGCGACGGAGTGAACGTGCGGCTGAAGAGCAGGAACGGGCTGCCGTTTTGACGAAGTTCCGCAGTCTCAAACACGAGGCGGAATGTCTCGCGCTCGCCGTAGTTCGACTGGGTTTTCTTGAGCGGAGTCACGTCCACGCAGACGGCTTGGCCGTCAAATTCTGGATGTGCTTCGAATGGGGTGGTGGATCCTGTTGCGGATAATTTCATAATGCGATATGATTTTGGTTTGTGAGGTGGCCGCTTCAATGGACCCACCGCCGGCACAGCCCGACCGACGGCGGAAATCGGTCAGGGGGCGGGTGGAAATTCGCGGAATTGGTCCGCAGCTGCGCATTCCGAAGCGTCCTCGCCGTTGTGCACCAGCAGGTCGGTCAACATGGCGGCACGCTCGTCTTCTGCTGGCTGGGAAGGTGTTTGCGAAATATTCATGGTAGTGGATTCCTTTTGGTTTTCAGCCATCAGCCCTTGGCTGTAATCTGGATTTGCCTTGGGTGCCTCGCGGCGATCCCGCCCTTTGAATCGAGCTCTGCGACAAGGAGGCGGTTGACCACGTCGCTGAGGGAGGTGGACATTTTGAAGGCGTGCTTCTTTGCCTGCTTGAGCGTCCTCGAATCGAGGTAGAGGGTGACGTTTTGGCCGGTTCGGCCTGTTTTGGGTCTAGGCATGGGAGATGAGTTGCTGCCGGTGTTTTTACCAAGGTAAAAACAAAGGGCAACTATTTCTTGCATCCACGTGTTTTTATGCGCATAAAAACCCCGTGGCCCGTCCAAGAACCAATCCGGAGAAACACCGCCAGAATGTCGCGATCACATTGGATCCCGAATTGCTGCTGCGCACCCGGGCGCTCGCCGCACTGAAAGGACGCTCACTTTCTCAGCTCCTCGACTCCCTCCTCCAGCGATGGATAGAGGAGGAGGAGCCCACTGACGCGGAGATGGAGCGCGCAATTGACGCATACATTGAGAATCACGAGCGTCGCGAAACCGCGAAAGACAAACTAGCAAAGAAGAAGGGTAAAGCGACAAAATCTCGCGCATGAAATCACCTCTTCCCCCATTGAATGAGTTCGGGTTTCTGCCGGTGCCGCCGACGATTCACGATGTCACCCTTGATGCCATGCCTGGATGCTTTGGAGCCAAACCTTGGCGCATGGATCTGTGGCGCAACTGTGTTTCATTTTTTGACTGGCTTAAAAAGAACACACCAGTTTGCGAGGTCTACTTGGATGGTCGCTTTCTTAGTGCTTCAGACGAAGTCACCATTATCGAGGTTGGCATCGAGTTCACCCCCGCGCTTATCAGGAAAGCCGGCGGGTTCAGCATTTTCAATGTTCCCGCTCGCGAAGAATTCGGTGTGAGGGTGCGCTACTTCGGTCCCCATAGGCCCGCGAAAAACAACTTCCACGAAGAATTTAAGACTCCCGATCCCGAAGTTCGTCTCAGGGGCGCTCCTTACGATTTGCGAAAGGGTTACATCCGCATCAAGTTATGAGCTGGAAGTCGCTAACACTAAAAAAAGCCCGCTCAATCCACTCTGAGATAGCCGAGCTGCGCCGTTTCGTAACAGAACAAGGCGGACACCCATCAAATCTGATCAATCTATTTGATGGGCATTATGCTGCTCTGGACGACCTTTATCTCGACAGGATGCCAATCGCTGTCGCTCTCGATCAGTCCGACCTTGTCCTACAATATCACGGGGATGACATCGAGAAGGGCGGCTGCCCGTTCACCCGAATGAACCGGATTTTCAGCAACATCCACAAGGAGTTGATCAACGTAGCCAAAACCCACTCAAACTATGCCGGTGGACTCCGCAGGCCATGGAAAGGCGAGGTTGATCTTCGCGTCACGGCATCAGATCCTAGGCTCATTTTCGGGTTCAAACTCCCCGAAGCCAACAGCGATCGAGTGCGGCCCCACCTGCTCAACTTCGAGGATCCGTTGTATGTCGCTGTCAAAGATTCGGTGGAACTTATGGGAGTTGTCTCCGCCTCACTTCAAGACGAGAAGCCGCGGGAGCGCATTCTGGATTTTGCAAAGGACAAGCCAACTATTGACGTGGCATTGATTGACGCGGCTCTGCATGCTGCCCGCCGGTTCATTCCGCAGAAAGAGAAAGGGCTTGATACCGTCGAGGTTGGCGGTTTGGCCATTCCCGAGGGCAAGGCCGTCGATCTTGGGCGCGAGGAATGGTCACGGGCCACTCAGGCACTCGCGGAGACTAGGATACCCAAAGATGGAGCTGAGGTGATCGGCAACCTAATGGCCGTCGATTACGAAACCATGCGCTTTGAGATTCGCTCAATAGACAACTGGGAGATTCGCTCTGTCAGATGCCAATACGCTCCCGAGCATGAGGCCATTGTGAAAACGCATGGCAAGAAACGGGTAAAAGTTTATGGCAGGGCGGATTTCGACCGAAATCACAATCCTCGATTCATGGTGGTTGAAAAAATCACACCTATTTCATAGGGCGCTTGCTATTTGTCTCATCTCAAAACACCCCAGCCCAATTTCCGATGAACGCAGTCGAGATCGAAGAAGCCATTTCAGCACTGGCAGAGCAGCCATTTGATGCGGAGGAGTTTCCTTTCGCCTTTCTCGAGGCCTTCGGCAACAAGGAGACCACCCTCAAGCGGCTTCGGTCTGGAGCGACAAACAAGTCCGATGTGGGTGGGGTGCTTCAGACGAGCAACATCCACCTGAAAACCTGCGAATCTGGCGAGGTTTCCGCGACTTTGGATGCCCTTCGGGAAAGTCCGGCCACGGCCAAGGGGAAGGTTCAGTATCTGGTTGCGACTGACGGAGCCGACTTTGAGGCGGAGGATCTGGTGACCGGGGAAACGGTCGCCTGTGCCTACGATCGATTTCCAGACCACTTCGGATTCTTCCTTTCACTCGCCGGCATCAGCACGGTCAAGGAGATCCGCGAGAATGCCTTCGACATCAAGGCGACGGCCCGCCTGAACCGGCTCTACGTCCAGTTGCTCCGGGACAATATCGACTGGGGCACGGCGGAGCGTCGGAACGACATGAACCACTTCATGGCCCGGCTGATCTTCTGCTTTTTCTCCGAGGATACGGACATCTTCAGCAAGCCTGACCTCTTCATCGGCACCATCGAGCAGATGGCCGATCGGGATGGCTCGAATATTCACAAAATCATCTCTGAGCTTTTCAGGTCTATGAACACGAAGTTTGAGGATAGGGACATCGAGAGTATCGCCCGCTGGGCTCGTCCGTTCCCCTACGTGAACGGTGGGCTCTTCTCCGGCACCTTGGAGGTTCCCAAGTTCACGAAGATCGCCCGCTCGTATCTCGTCCATATCGGGAACCTTGATTGGAAGAAGATCAACCCGGACATTTTCGGATCGATGATCCAGGCGGTGGCCGACGATGAGGAACGGGGCGAACTCGGGATGCACTACACCAGCGTGCCGAATATCCTGAAGGTTCTGAATCCTCTCTTCCTCGATGAACTCCGTGAGCAGCTCGAGGCGGCTGGCTACAACGCCAGGAAGCTCCTCAATTTACGAAATCGCTTAGCCACTATCCGCGTCTTCGATCCTGCATGCGGCTCGGGCAACTTCCTCGTCATCTCCTACAAGGAAATGCGAGCCATCGAAGCGGAGATCAATCGTCGACGAGGGGAGGCTGATCGCCGGACGGTCATTCCGATCACCAATTTTCGCGGTATCGAGCTGCGGGACTTCTCCGCCGAGATCGCCCGTCTCGCTCTGATCATTGCAGAATATCAATGCGACGTGCTCTACCGAGGGCAGAAAGAAGCGATCCAGGACTTTCTTCCCCTTCGTGCAGAGAACTGGATCACCTCAGGAAATGCCCTTCGCCTAGATTGGCTCAGCGTATGTCCTCCGACGGGGACCGGGGTAAAACACCGTGGAGATGATCTATTTGCCGAGACCAAGCCGCAACATGAGATCGACTTTGAGAATGAGGGAGGTGAGACGTATATATGCGGCAATCCACCGTATAAAGGCGGCACAGAGCAAAGTCGGGAACAAAAATCAGACATGGCATCAGTGTTCTCTGATGTTACAAAAACGTGGAAGTCTTTAGATTATATTTCCGGGTGGCTCTATAAATATTCAAAGTATGCAAAGCAAACGGATGCTTCCTGCGCCTTCGTTAGTACTAACTCAATTTGCCAAGGCGAACAAGTGGCACGGCTTTGGCCTCTTCTGTATTCCATGGGTCAAAAAATAGCGTTCGCACACACATCCTTTAAGTGGTCGAACTTAGCGGCTCACAATGCTGGGGTTTCCGTAATCATAATCGGCTTGTCTCGCAACCCACCGCCTATGCGAAAATTGATCAGCGTTGACGTAGGTGGTAATAGATCACAGAAAAATGTAACTAATATTAATGCTTATCTAGTGCCATCCGATGATCTAGAGGTGCAGGCATCTACCAATCCGCTTTCCTCGCTGACAGCGATGACGATTGGAAGCAAGCCAGTAGATGGCGGCAACCTTCTGCTAAACCAAGAAGAGGTGGACGATTTAGTCTCAACAGCACCCGATGCAAAAAAGTTTATTCTCCCATTTGTCGGTGCAAGCGAGATGATTAAAGGTACCAAGAGGTATTGTATCTGGGTTAGGGATGAGAACAGAAAACACGCGGAAGAAGTTTCACTATTGAAGCAGCGTTTTGATAAAGTATCACAAAATCGTCTCAATAGTTCAAAGGTTCTAACGAAAAATACTGCTTTGATTCCACATAAATTCCAACAAGTTCGACAGACCGGCTTTGAATCTATTGTGGTGGTGCCAAGCGTCTCTTCTGAAAACCGGCTTTTCATTCCTGTTGATCTCTATAAGCGCGGAATTGTTTCAAATAGCGCTTTCGGTATTTTAGATTGTGATCTGTTCAATCTGGCAATCATCGCATCTCGAACTCACCTCGTATGGATTGGCACCGTTTGTGGAAAGATGAAGACCGACTTTCGTTACTCCAATACCCTCGGCTGGAACACTTTCCCCGTCCCCTGCCTCACTGAGAAGAATAAGTCTGATCTAACCCGTTGCGCTGAAGACATCCTGCTTGCACGCGAGGCTCATTTCCCTGCCACCATCGCCGACTTATACGACCCTAAGAAGATGCCAACCGGCCTAAAAGAAGCCCACGACCGAAACGATGAGGTGCTTGAACGCATTTACATCGGTCGCCGCTTCAAGAACGATACGGAGCGGCTTGAAAAGCTATTTGAACTCTACACAAAGATGACAACGATACCCGCAAAGAAAGGAGCCCGGAAATGAGCAGTCCCAAGTCCGTCCCCTCGGTCTCGGTCACCTATGCGGGAAATGGTTCCTCCGCCAAATCCAACGAGCTTGGGATGCGAGCCATGCAGGAGCGTGCCTACGAGAAGCGTGGCGAGCAGTATCTCCTGATCAAATCTCCGCCGGCCTCCGGTAAGAGTCGGGCTCTGATGTTCATCGCCCTCGACAAGCTGGAGAATCAGGATCTCAAACAAGCCATTGTCGTGGTTCCCGAGAAGTCCATTGGTGCGAGCTTCGGAGACGAACCGTTGAGCAAGTATGGCTTCTGGTCTGATTGGCAGGTGAAGCCTGAGTGGAACCTGTGCAATTCCCCCGGCACCGAGGGAGGCAAGGTGAAGTCTGTGGGAGCCTTCCTGAAGAGCGACGACAAGATCCTCGTCTGCACCCATGCCACCTTCCGCTTTGCCGTGGACCAGCTTGGTGCCGAAGCTTTTGACGATCGCCTGATTGCCGTTGACGAATTCCACCACGTCTCGGCCAATCCTGACAATCGTCTGGGTGTCCATCTGGTCAATTTCATCACTCGGGACAAGGTTCACATCGTGGCCATGACCGGATCGTATTTCCGCGGCGATGCGGAACCGGTTCTGATGCCGGAGGACGAGGCAAAGTTTGAGACGGTCACTTACACCTACTACGAGCAGCTCAACGGCTATGAGCACCTCAAGCAACTCGACATTGGTTACTACTTCTACAGTGGTCCCTATGCCGATGAGATCCTTGCAGTCCTCGACCCCAACGAGAAGACCATCGTTCACATCCCGAGCGTCAATTCCCGCGAGAGCACGAAGCAGAAGCACAAGGAGGTGGAGCACATTCTCGATGAACTGGGAACGTGGAAGGGCACGGATCCCACGACCGGATTCCAGCTCGTAGAAACCAAGGACGGGAAAATCCTCCGTATCGCGGACTTGGTCGATGACGATCCGAGCACCCGGGACAAGGTGACTACGGCCCTCAAGGATCCAACTCAGAAGAACAACCGGGACCACGTTGACATCATCATCGCCCTTGGCATGGCGAAGGAGGGCTTCGACTGGATCTGGTGCGAGCACGCACTGACCGTGGGCTATCGCTCTAGCCTCACCGAGGTTGTGCAGATCATCGGCCGGGCGACACGGGATGCTCCCGGCAAGGTGAAAGCCCGGTTCACCAATCTGATCGCAGAGCCCGATGCCTCGGAGCAGGCAGTGGCGGAGGCGGTGAACGACACGCTGAAGGCGATCGCTGCCAGTCTCTTGATGGAGCAGGTTCTCGCACCGAGATTCAATTTCACACCCAAGAACTCCACCAGCGGGCCGGTCGAAGGCTACAGCTACGGCGAGGAAGGCTATCAGGAGGGCAAATGCAATGTCGGGCTGAATGAGAACACCGGAGAATTCCTCATTGAGATGAAGGGGCTCGTGAAGCCGAAAAGCAAGGAAGCCACCCGAATCTGCAAGGAGGATATCAACGAGGTGATCACCGCCTTCGTGCAGGATAAGACCACCCTCGAAAAAGGAATCTTCGACGACGAAACCGTGCCCGAGGAACTCACTCAGCTCAAGATGGGCAAGATCGTGAAGGACAAGTATCCCGAGCTGGATGAGAACGACCAGGAAGCGGTGCGGCAGCACGCGATTGCCACCCTGAACCTGACCCAGAGGGCCAAGGAGATCATGTCGGGCACCACGGCAGAGGAAAAGGATGCTTCGCCCAATACGGCTTTCGTGGACGGAGTGAGGAAGTTCGCGATGGATGTGCGGGATCTGGATATCGACCTGATCGACAGCATCAATCCGTTCAGCGAAGCTTACGCGATCCTTTCCAAGACAATGAGTGAAGAGCGGCTTAAGGAAGTCTCCGCGATCATTGCTGCGAAGCGGGTGAGCCTGAGTCACGAAGAGGCACGGGAACTGGCACGCCGTGCAGTGAAGTTCAAACAGGATCACGGAAGACTGCCATCCATCACCGCTGCCGATCCTTGGGAGAAACGGATGGCAGAGGGCGTGGCCTACCTAGCGAAGAAGAAAGCGGAGGCAGCTAATGAGTAAATTCAGTGAAGAAGATGATGACCTTCTCGCTGAGTTGGGCGTGGAGGTGGAGAAGAATAACATCGGGAAGCGGACTCCCGAGGAGGAGCGGATCATCGCCGGCTTCGAGGAGATCCAGCGGTTCGTAGAGGAAAGCGGCCGGCCGCCAACCCACGGTGAGAGCAAGGACATTTTCGAGAGGATCTACTCTGTGCGTCTGGAACGAATCAGCTGGCAGCCCGATTGCCGGAAGCTGGTGCAAGAGATTGATCACCAAGGCATCCTTCTCCCACCTCTAGACGAGGCGGATCCAGCCAACGAACTCGATGATGACGAGCTGCTTGAGGCTCTCGGTGTGGAGGCCAAGACCGACGAGTCCCTCCAGACCCTGAAGCATGTCCGCCCACGGGCGGAGATTCAGGCGGCGGAGGAAATCGCCGGCCGTGATCCATGTGAGGAGTTCGACAAGTTCAAGCCTCTCTTCGAGAAAGTGCAGGAGGAGCTCAAGCAAGGCATCCGCAAGACCAAACGCTTTGAGAACAACGCCGATGTGACTGCCGGTGAGTTTTTCATCCTCTACGGACAGAAAGCCTATGTTGCCAGTGCCGGCGAACCCTATGTGAATGACTACGGAAGGAAAGACCAACGGCTCCGGGTCATCTACGACAATGGGACTGAATACGAAATCTTGCTCCGCTCATTTCAACGGGCTCTATACAAAGACGACACTGGACGCCGAATCACCACGCCGCACATTGGACCCCTCTTTTCAAACCATGCGGTCGAAGGCGATCTGGAAAGCGGAACGCTTTACGTGCTGCGGAGCAGTTCCATACACCCGGAGATCTCCAAGAACCGTGAGCTGATCCACAAGGTGGGATTCACCACTGGCAGCGTTAAACAACGCGTAGCGGATGCGGAAAATCAGGCGACCTATCTGCTTGCCAAGGTAGAAATCGTGGCCACCTACAAGCTCTACAACATCAACGCTAACCGTCTGGAGAAACTGATCCACCGCTTCCTGGAGCCGGCAAAGCTGGACATCGAGATTAACGATCGCTTCGGCAGGCCGTTCAAGCCGCAGGAGTGGTTCCTGGTGCCGCTATCAGTAATCGCGGAGGCAATGCAGCGGCTACAGGACGGAACGATCGTGGATCATGTGTATGACCCGTCAGAGGCGAGGATTGTGAAGATATCCAAGTAGGACGCATCATAACTACTCCGGATAGCCAATCATCATCCGCTCAATCGCCTTCGCCACATCCGCCACCCGGAATCTCACCGCCTTGCCCATCTTGAAATACGGGATCAGCCCGCTCACCCGCCAGTTGTAGAGTTGGCGGCGGCAGATTTTCAAATGACGGGCGAGTTCCTGTTCGGTGATCAGGTCGAGTTCGGTGCGCGGTGAAGATGGGTGCGTGTCCATGCCTCGTGTTGCCGTGTCAACGGGTGAGGGGACTAGACCGGAAAATCTAGTGGGGAAACTTCGACTTTCGTAGCCCAGAAATGCCATTCCTTCAGGTGCTGAAAGTTGCTGTAAGTCATTGATTATAGGTGACAAATGGTGACAAAATACCTTCCCGTTAGTGCTTAAAATTGCTCCAATCTAAGCTGCCCTCTTTGGAAATAATGGGCAATTCAAAGCACTGAAAGGAATGCAAATGATTGATATTGAGTCGCTTAGTCCCATTCAGGTTCTAGTGGGGGCAACCCTGTTCAGGTTCGAGTCCTGTCGCGCGCACCATATTGGTTTTCAACGAGTCCCGAAGCTGGAAGGCCTCGGGATTTTTTGTTGCACAAACGGCTACTTAGCCACTTCTTAGCCACTTCTTAGCCACTTGTAAGGTTGCGCTCTCCTCAAGGCAGGAGCCAAGACCAACCGCACTTCGCAGGCTTTCGCCTGATTGACTCCATCAGATTATGGTGCTTCGGGTTAGCCTTACGTCCCGACCTCCTCGCGCGCGGCATCCTGAAATTTGCTGGAAGACGCTACTGGGGGAGGAGTGGTTTTTTTCTGCGGGTACCATCCAATTGATTACACCCTGTAGAAAAAAATTTCCCGCACCCAGCATCATGACTCCTGAATCTTGTCCGGTGCGCGGTGCTCGGTGCCCGGTGCTTGGTGCTTGGTGCTTGGTGCTTGGTGCTTGGTGCTTGGTGCTTGGTGCTTGGTGCTTGGTGCTTGGTGCTTGGTGCTTGGTGCTTGGTGCTTGGTGCTTGGTGCTGACAGAACGTTCACGCCAGAGCCTCACTGCCACGCAGCAAGGGCCTCGCCGGGTCGGCCGCACGGATGTTGAGAAATACGAGGATATGATCACCAGAATGCTCAAGTCCGACAATCCGGCCGTGCGGCAATACGGCGTGCTGGAACAGGCGGCGCATCAAGCCGAGCTGGCCGGAGATACGGTGCGGGCGGCTGAGCTTCGTGCCCAACTGGCCGAGCTTCGCGCGCTCGGCAGAATTGAAGCGCTGCTCAATCAGGTGAATAACGACATCTGGCGGATCAAGCTGGAACTGGGCATTCCATGAGCCCTCTGGCATGAGGGAGGGCGATTCGGCGCTTGAAACGGGGGGAATCACGCCGGGTGTGATGGGGATTTGATTTTCTCCAGCCAATGCCAGCTTGCCTCTATCCAAACAGTTTGTAGTCTCGCTTCCATGACAACCGCTCAAACGGATTCCGAACCCTCCGGCCAAGCCCTCCCCGCCGGCGCGAGTCTGTTGGAATTCATCATCGAGCGCGTGCTCGGCAGCGGCGGCTTCGGGATCACGTATCTGGCCCGGGATACCAGCCTGAACCGGCAGGTGGTCATCAAGGAGAACCTGCCGGCCCGCCTCGTTGACCAGCGCGTGGCCGAAATCCACCTGCGCCTCGCCGGGCGGGTGGCTCAGCGGCACGAACACCTCTCGGTTCCTGCTCGTCAGCTCCTTGACCCGTTCGCGAACCGCCGTGTAGCCGCCCGCGTAGCCCCGCTCGTCACGCAGGCGCTCGAAAATCCGCGACGCCGTGTGCCGCTGCTTGAACGGCGCTTCCCGGTCTTCCTTGAGAACCTGGGCAATCCACCCCTCATGCGGCCCAAGCTTCCGCTTCGGCCTCGCCTTCTCCTGCCGGTAGCCCGGCGGCTCGCTGTGCTCCAATACCTTCTTGAGCGTCTGCCAATGCAGCCCCGTCTCCCTCTGAATCTGCCGA
>JBIPND010000458.1:0-3634 GCA_044374015.1 Luteolibacter sp.
AAATTCTCAGCGTCTTCCTCTGCGTCCTCTGCGTCCTCTGCGTCCTCCGCGTTTCGCTTCACCCGATCACCGGCACCTCGCGCGGCGCGTATTTCGCCACGGCCCTTGCGATCGCAGCGACGTGCTCAGGCGTGTTTCCACAGCAGCCGCCTGCCAGATTGAGCAGGCCCGCTTGCGCGAATTCCGCCATGTAGTCGTACATGTGCTGCGGCTCCAGATCGAAGCCGGTGGGCGCGAGCGGATTGGGCAGGCCGGCGTTGGGATAACAGGAAATGCAGGTGGCCGCGCAGGCGGAGAGCTCTTCGAGGTGCGGGCGCATCAGGTCGGGACCGAGCGAGCAGTTCAAGCCGATGGCGAGCGGTTTGGTGTGGGCGAAGGCATTCCAGAGAGCTTCGACTTTTTGCGCGGAAATCATAGTTTCTCCACCCAGACCGACGGCGGCGGAGATGATGATGGGAAGGCGCACATGATCTTCGTCATAGACTTCCTGCACTGCCACGGCGGCGGCTTTGGCGTTGAGGGAATCAAAAATCGTCTCGATCATCAGAATGTCACAGCCGCCTTCGATGAGTCCGCGGACCTGGTGTTTGTAGGCGGCGAGCACTTGGTCGAAGGTCACCACGCGGAAGCCCGAGTCGTTGGCGTCGGGTGAATTGGTGAGCGAAACCGTCAGCGGCCCGATCGCGCCGGCGACGTAGCGCTTGCGGCCGGTGTCGGAGCCGATGTCGTCGGCCCATTTGCGGCAGAGGCGCGAGGACTCGACGTTCATTTCCCACGCCAGATCGTTGAGGAAGGAGTTATCGAGGATCTTCTGGAAAAACTCGGGGTCTTTGCGTCCGCCTTTTTCGCGAGGATCTTCGACAAAAAACTCACTCTGCGCGATGCCCGTCGCGGAAAAGGTATTCGTTTCGCAAATGTCCGAACCCGCTTCGTAGAAGCGCTTGTGAATGTCGCCGATGATTTCAGGCCGCGTCAGCGACAGGATGTCGCCGTTATTCAGCAAGTCCTTCTCATTGTCGGCGAACCTTGGTCCGCGTGCATCAGACTCATCGAGGCCGTAACTGCGGATCGTCGTGCCCATCGCCCCATCAAGAACGAGAATTCGCTCCTTGAGGGCACGTTGGATTTCTTCGGTAAGGTCGGCCTGCTGCATGGCGACAGCCTAATCACAATCCATGCGCTTTCAAGAATCAAATCTTCATATCCTGATATGATGATAGGATGAATCCGCTGAAGAGTTTCCAGTCCAGCGAGCGATACTGATTAGGTTCTGGTGGGGGCAAATCCCGGCAACCACGCATCATGGAGCGCTCCGAGCACTCGCATTCGTCCCGATGCTGTCCCATGGCTTTTGAGTAAATTCAGTAGGTTGAGCCGCTCCCACAATGCCGAGCGGGTCACCGCAAAAAGCCGCGCAAAGCTGTGGCCCCACTCTGAAAGACAGGCCAGATATCGAAGTAGCACATAAACCAACAGTGCCGTGTAAACCTGCCACCGCACGGCATGGGCACTGTGACCCAGAAAATTGCTCAGCTTCAGGCTTTGCTTGACCTGTTTGAAGAAGACTTCGATGTCCCAACGCCGCGTGGTAAAGATCGCACACCGAGCGCGGACTCCACGACAGGTTGTTGGTGATGAGCACCATGGTCCGTTCCTCGCCATCGACCTCCACCCGTTCTTCGACCCGCCGAATGGAGGCAACCTTGCAGATGCGCTCTCGCAGCTCGCGTTGCTCTTTCTTGAATCTTTCGGGGTTGCCGCGCAGCGCCCACATCGCCCTGCTCGAAATCGATGACGAGTTCCAACGACCTGGCGGTGGGATCGAAGTCGCAGGCAACGACCTTTTATGGGGATGCGAGTCCGAGTGCTTGGGTGAAAAAATGTTCAACAACCATGGGCGCCAGACTTGCGGTCATGGGCGTCGTAATCCAGCCCGAAAGCCGCCGCCAAGCCAGTTCGAGCTCCATAAAGTTACTCACAAGGTTAATCGGAAGGGGGAAAAAAACGCAGCCAGCGCCATAGAATTTTCTCGATCTGCAGGCCATTACTCACTAGATCCTCGGTTGTCCCTGATTTTTTCCCACCCAACTTACCTAGAATAACACCGTGAAACCAACTCGCATCCTGCAAACTGCCATCTGCGGCGTGATCGCTCTTGCGGCCATCGCCTCCGCCCAGACCAAGAAACCCAACATCCTCGTCATCTGGGGTGACGACATCGGAACCTGGAACATCAGCCACAACAACCGCGGCATGATGGGCTACAAAACACCGAACATCGACCGAGTCGCCCGTGAAGGCGTCGGCTTTACCGACTATTACGCCCAGCAGTCCTGCACCGCAGGCCGCGCCGCCTTCATCAGCGGTTCCTCCCCGGTCCGCTCCGGCATGACCAAGGTCGGCCTGCCCGGCGCGAAGGAAGGCTGGCAAAAGACTGACTGCACCATGGCCACCGTGCTCAAGAGCCAGGGCTACATGACTGGCCAGTTCGGAAAAAACCACCAAGGCGACCGCGATGAGCATTTGCCTACGGTGCACGGCTTCGACGAATTCATCGGAAGCCTCTATCACCTCAACGCCGAGGAAGAACCCGAGCTACGCGACTACCCCCGCGACATGAAGCTCGCCAACGGTAAAACCTTCCTCGAAACCTTCGGCCCGCGCGGTGTCATCAAGAGCATCTCTAATGGCAAAGGTGGCCAGAGCATCGAAAACCTCGGCCCGCTTACCAAGAAGCGCATGGAGACCATCGACGAGGAAACCCTCGCCGCCGCTAAGGACTTCATCACCCGCATGAACAAGGAGGGCAAGCCCTTCTTCTGCTGGTGGAACGGCACCCGCATGCACTTCCGCACCCACGTGAAGGAAGAGCACATCGGTATTTCCGGGCAGGACGAATACGGTGACGGCATGGTCGAACACGACATGCATGTCGGCGAGTTGCTCAAGCTCATCGATGACCTCGGCATCGCCGACAACACCATCGTCCAGTATTCCACCGACAACGGCCCACACTACAACACCTGGCCCGATGCCGGCACCACGCCGTTCCACGGCGAGAAGAACTCCAACTGGGAAGGTGCCTTCCGCGTGCCTTGCTTCATCAAATGGCCCGGCCACTTCCCTGCGGGAACCACCCTCAACGGTCTCGTCTCCCACGAAGACTGGCTCCCCACCTTCGCTGCCGCCGCCGGTGCTCCTGATATCAAGGAAAAGCTCCTCAAGGGCGGTGTGGAACTCAATGGTCGCACCTACAAGAACCACGTCGATGGTTACAACATGCTCGATTACCTCAGCGGCAAAGCCGAGAAATCCCCGCGCAACGAATTCATCTATCTGAACGACGCCGCCCAAGTCGTCGCCATCCGGGTGGGCGATTGGAAAGCCACCTACATGGAAAACCGTGCGATGCAGCTCCAGGTCTGGCGCGAGCCTTTCATCCACCTGCGTGCCCCCATGCTCTGCAACCTGCGCCGTGATCCCTTCGAGAAAGCTCAGGAAAGCGCCAACAACTACAACGACTGGTATATCGACCGTGCCTTCATCCTCGTCCCGCTGCAAGGCGTGGCCAGCAAATTCCTGATGACGCTGAAGGATTTTCCACCCACCCAAAAACCCGGCGACTGGAGTCTCG